>CAYJGC010000017.1:4510-29645 GCA_964369725.1 uncultured Eggerthella sp. | reverse complement strand
CAAAATTGCAGCGTATTCAGCCATTATGCCTCACGCTCCTTCGTGTTTGTGTTGCCTGAATCAACAGTTGGCTCAGTTTCGTGTGCAACGCCTTCTTCCGCGGGTGCAGCAGATTTATCTTGTGCGTCGGTTTCGGCTGAGCTGTCTTTTTCTGCCTCTTCAACAGCTTTTCCGTGATCACACATCTGACAGCTCTCACATACTTTTTCTGCTGAGGCAATAGCGGCATCTTCCTCTTCACCACGTTTTTTCAATTGGCGCATTTCGTAGCCCACAGCTAAGGCAATAACCAAGCCAAGGACGGCAAAGCCGCCGGGTGGTAAGGTAAATACCATCATAGGCTCAATAAAAGAGGGTAGTACTTGAATGCCAAAGAAGGTTCCAGCACCTAAAATCTCGCGAATAGCAGCCATGGCAACAAGGGCAAGGGTAAAGCCTACACCCATGCCTAGTGCGTCAAAGATGGAATCCTTGATAGAGTTTTTCGAAAAGAACACTTCAGCGCGTCCAAGTACAAGACAGTTCACTACAATGAGAGATAGATAGATGCCAAGTGCGTCGTTCAGGTCGGGAAGGTATGCCTCGACAAGCATCATGGTAAGCGTTACGAAGCTTGCAATGATGGTAATAAACGCAGGAAGGCGCATGGTGCTGGGGATAATGTTGCGCAGGAGTGAAACAACAATGCCCGAGCAGACCAATACAAAGGTAGTTGCTATACCCATTCCTAATGCGTTTGAAACAGCAGCAGTAACAGCAAGGGCGGGACAAAGACCCAGTAGCTGACGTAGGACAGGGTTTTCGGTAAGGATACCCTTATTAAAAATAGAAAATGTTGAGGGTTTTTCCAGTTCACGTGCCATTATGCCCCCTCTCCTTCTTTGGTAGCTTCAGTTGTAGGAGCTGAAGTGCCGCCTGACATGATGATTTCTGCTTGGATTGCTTGATTTACTGCATCAAGAACCGCTTTAGAAGAAATTGTTGCGCCGGTAATGGCATCAACATCTTCGAAAGTCACCTCATCGCTCTCTATTCCGGCAAATTGATCAGTGAATGCGAAAAGTTGGTTTTTATCGCCAAGACCCGGCGTTTCGGTGTTGTCCAAAGGGATTACGCTGATGATGGTGCCTTCAGGAGAGAAGCCGACTGCAACAGGTACTTGGCCGCTGTAGCCTTTAGCCTGAGAAACAACAATGTAGCCAAGGTCTTCTTCAACCACCAGACTTGCAGTAACGCCTTCAACTTCAATGGTTTGAGCAACGAAGTTGGTCGCTTCAGGCATAAGCTGTTCGTAAATGATGCGCTGGCGTGCTTCTCTATTCTCTAAGATAACAGGAAGCGTTAGATTGTTGACAAACCCAAGGAGCAAACCTGCGGTTGCGCAAATGCCCACAAGAACAGCAGCTGGTTTAATGGCTCCTTGAAAGAAGGATGGGCGAGGGGCAGCAGCTGTTTCTTCGGCTACTGGGGCATCTTGCATCGTTTCTAAAGTAGTCGCTGTTTCCATGTCTTGCGACATATCGTCAACTGTTTCCTCGGTGCTCTGCTCGGATTTATTCAGCATCTTTAGCCCCCTTCCCGAAGCGTTCCATAACACGCTTTTTGTAGCCGCCTAAAGGTGTGGTAGTAGTCCAATTCTCGATATAGGGAACAAAGAGGTTCATGAGCAAGATTGCAAACGCAACACCTTCATTCATGTTTCCGTAGAAACGAATAAGGCAGGTAATAAGGCCAAGCCCAACGGCAAAGACAATCTGACCTTTGAAGGTAGTAGGAGATCCCGTGTAGTCTGTTGCCATAAAAACGGCACCAAGCAATAGACCGCCTGAGAAAACTTGGGCAAGTGGGTCGTTTCCGGTAATGAGACTTAAAAGAACAACAGTACCTACATATACAGCAGGAATGGTGAACGTAATGGTTTTGGTGACAAGTAGCCAAATGAGACCAAGCAGTATTGCAAAACCACACGTTTCCCCTAGTACGCCAGCATGTACGCCAAAGAGCAGATTGAATAGAGTTGATGGCTCTGCGGAAGGCGAAAGGGGAGTAGCGCTACTTATGGCATCTGTTGCTCCGGTCAAAAATGCTTGTGGCTCGGGATAGGTGGTCATAGCTGCCGTGAAGGAAACCGACAGCACAAGGCGTGCCACAACGGCAGGATTAACAAAGTTACACCCAATGCCACCAAAGAGCTCTTTAACTACAATAATGGCAATAAATGATCCAATAACTGCCATATAAAGCGGTAGAGTCGCAGGTAAATTGAATGCGAGTAGCAATCCCGTTACTACTGCCGAGAGATCACCAATTGTTTGGGGTAGTTTACGTAGGCGACACCAAACATACTCAAACAATACGCAAGAAAGTACCGTGATTGCCGTAAGGATTAAGGCTTCAAGGCCGAAAATTACTACCGACGCAATGAAGGTAGGGACAAGTGCAATGACTACATTAAGCATAATTCGTTGCGTAGTGGTATTGGCAAACAGGTGCGGGGAGGTTGAGAGAATCAAGGGACGCTTTGTTTGTTCGGTCATACTTATGCCTCTCTTCTCTTGGCTAGCTCGCCGCGCATGAAGTCTCGTGCAAGTTTGCTGGTATCGGCAAGGGGCTGTTTAGCAGGACATACATAGCTGCAAGAACCACATCCCATACAGATATCGGCCATAAGCTTGTCGAGCTTGTCAGCGTTTTGTGTGGCATAGGCGCGCTTGATGGCGATAGGGGAAAGTTGCATGGGGCAAGAGTTTGTACAACGTCCACAGCGAATACAGGCAGTAGTAACAGGGTTTTCTACGCCTTCTTCGCTAAATACTAGTAGTCCGTTGTTTTGGCGCACGATGGGATAGTCGAGGTCAATTTGTGTGTAACCCATCATGGGACCACCCATGACCACTTTGTAAGCTTCTTTTGTAAGACCGCAATGATTTATGATGTCACCAATGCGCGTACCGATAACAACCTCAAGATTCTGAGGATTCTTGATGGCGTCTCCCGCTACGGTTACGCGGCGTTTAATAAGTGGCATGCCTGTTTGAAGGAATTTACCAATGGTAGACATGGTGGTGATGTTGAAAAGCATAATGCCAACATCAGTTTGTCGTTTTCCACGCGGGACAACGCGTCCTGTAGCATTGTATACCAAGACATTTTCGGCACCCTGGGGGTAAATCCCGGGAAGCACCTGTACGCTAATGTTTGGTTCTGATTCAGTAAGTTTGCTTAGATAAGAGATAGCACGGGGCTTGTTATCCTCAATGCAAATAACTGCCTTGGGTACTTCAAGATATTTCAAGCAAGAGCGAATACCATGAAGAAGCGTGTCGGCGTTCTCCATCATTTCACGGTAGTCGGTCGTAAGGTAGGGTTCGCATTCAGTCGCATTGACAATCCAGGTATCAATTTCAGAGAGATTAGGAGGATTGAGCTTGATGTCAGTAGGGAAGCCGGCACCGCCAAGTCCTACAAGACCACTTTTGCTCATGGCGCTCATGAATGTTTCACGGTCGACTACGTTAGGTGTTGTAATATCTGGTGCAATGGTTTGTTCGCCATCGGTTTCAATTACGACCGTCATGTCACTTTTGCCGGTAGAATAAAAAATAGGCTGCAAAGCCTTTACTGTTCCCGATACTCCAGAAAAGATGTCAGAAGAAAGTCCTCTCGGTGCGCTTCCAACAAGGGTTCCCACATCTACATGGTCACCTTTTTTTACAACTGGTTCACAGCAGGTGCCAATGTGCTGCTGCATGGGAAGTACGATGTCGCGAGGAAGCAGCATGTGGGTTGTTTCGAGTTCCGCCGTATCCTTGTGATGGGGAACAGCAGCGCCTCTCATGCGGCGAAATAGCGAGCGTGGTTTCGTAGTGTTCATCAGCAGTATCACCTCCCTTTAGTAAATATTTTCCATAGATAATGCATACTTTATTTCTTAGTGGCTTTTTGTCTTCGGGATATCTCGTCAAGCCGCTTTGTTCGGATAAAGCATGCAAGATGCCGAGCAATCTTAGATGAAGGGCCCGTTTGAGACAAGCGACTATCGGCAAGCGGGTTTTTCCTTCGCTCATTGGTTGTTGAAGATCGATTTGTTTCAGATGTAGATATATCTGCCTATGTTTCATCTTGTGGATGTTTTTTGGCAAGCAGGAAACCTTCTTAGTTGTCGTGTGTGTCAAACACGGTTGAGGCCTATAACTTTTTTCATAAGTTCTTCTCAAAGAATACGTAGGAGAAAAGCACGGCGTGTAAAGATATACTCAAAATCTAAGCAAGTAACGTATGCTGCGGTGTTTATCCAGATTATAGGCGTGAAATTATGTAACGCTCAGCGGAGCTTGTTGCAGTGATGGTCAGAAAGGGTGCTATACTAACAAGCCGTCTCGCTCGGTATATTTCGCTACTAAAAACTAAAGGGAATTCTATCAAAGTTTAAGGTAGAGAAACCTTGCTCGCGAGTAGTTTGAGCATAGGGTTTCGGGTGTGACTAGCAAGAATTAGGGGATTGGATGTAGCCCTAGATAAATTCTGCGAGATGTCCATTAGTACGAAAACAAGAACAGGAGTTAAACCTACATGGAACAAGTAAATCTTAATCGTCAATTGGCACAAATGCTTAAAGGCGGCGTCATAATGGATGTTATGAACCCCGAACAGGCACGCATTGCCGAACAGGCAGGCGCTTGTGCGGTTATGGCTCTCGAGCGCATCCCCGCAGACATTCGCGCTGCTGGCGGTGTTTCTCGCATGAGTGATCCAAAGATGATTAAGGAAATCCAGAAAGCGGTTTCTATTCCTGTTATGGCAAAATGCAGAATTGGCCATTTTGCAGAAGCTCAGGTTCTTGAGGCTATTAAGATTGACTATATTGACGAAAGTGAAGTTTTGACACCTGCTGACGAGGTGTATCACATTAATAAGAACAATTTCCACGTACCTTTTGTTTGCGGTGCTAAGAATCTCGGTGAAGCATTGCGGCGCATTGCGGAAGGTGCAACTATGATTCGTACAAAGGGTGAACCTGGTACAGGCGACGTTGTTCAGGCGGTTACTCACATGCGCCAAATGCAAAGCGAAATGAAGCGCATAGCTGGATTGGCAGCAGACGAGCTCTACAATGAGGCCAAAAAAATGGCAGTTCCTTATGATTTGCTACAGTATGTACACGAACACGGCAAGCTGCCCGTCGTAAATTTTGCTGCAGGTGGCGTTGCTACGCCAGCTGACGCGGCTCTTATGATGCAGCTGGGTGCAGAGGGTGTTTTTGTGGGATCAGGTATCTTTAAATCGGGCAACCCCGAGAAGCGCGCCCTTGCAATCGTTAAGGCTGTTACTAATTATAACGACCCTGAAGTAGTTGCTCAGGTGTCTGAAGATTTGGGCGAAGCTATGGTTGGTATTAACCCGAGTGAGATTGAAATCTTGATGGCGGAGCGAGGTCAATGAGCACAATAGCCATTTTGGCATTGCAGGGTGCCTTTGTTGAGCACCGTGCTTTATTGGAGCGTTTAGGGTGTGAGTGTTTTGAGATTCGTCAAAAGCGTGACTTGGAGCGTGCTTTTGACGGATTGATCCTGGTGGGCGGTGAAAGCACAACCATGGGGTTGTTGTTGGAAGAGCTCGAGCTGCTTGAGCCTTTGCGAAGCCTCATCGAAGACGGTTTGCCTGTATTTGGTACTTGTGCAGGAATGATTTTACTTGCAAAACACCTAGAAAACGACGAACGTGTCCATTTCGGCACCATGGATATTGCGGTCATGCGCAATGCGTTTGGACGACAGTACGACAGTTTTTTTATTGTGAGCCCCTTTGATGGTAAGCCGGTAGAAATGCCCTTTATTCGTGCGCCCATTATTTGCGATATCGGCGAAGGTGTTGAGGTTTTGTCTCAGGTAAACGGGCATGTAGTGGCTGCTCGCCAGGGCAATCAGCTTGCATGCGCTTTCCATCCAGAGCTTACCGAAAACACGTCCGTGCATGAGTATTTTTTAACTATGGTGCAAAATAGCTGATAAAGGTCGTTCGTACTACCATCAACTGAAAAGCATGTTGTTACGCTATACCCCGCAAATATGTGTGGGGTATAACTGTTTGTAGGGTGGGGAGTACGTTATGTAAGTCGCGACTTGACCAGGCGTGTAAGCTGCCTGCTCCCGCAAGGACTTGCGGCGAGTCTACGTAGCTTTGAAGATACCAAGCTGGGGCGCTTTCAATCCAGTGTGCCAGCTCAATAAGGATGTCTGCGGAATGAAGTTCGCGTACTACGGTTGTGCGTAGCTCAAAACTAATGCCGCTGTGTCGCAGAACGTCCAAGCTCGCGCTTACGGTGCGTGAATCAAAGTGAGGCAATCCTACTACTTCAGCATAGTTGCTTGGTGCGCTTTTTACATCCATGGCAACATAGTCAATAAGTTGGGCATCGAGGAGTGTTTTGAGATTTGATGGAAGGCTTCCGTTGGTATCAAGCTTTATGGCATATCCCAATTCTTTAACGTGGCTGCAAAAGTCAATCAGATTTGCTTGCATTAAAGGCTCTCCGCCGGTGATGCAGATTCCGTCAAGCAACCCGCTTCTTTTTTTCAAAAATGACAGAAGGCTATCAAGGGGTATTTCGTCGAAGGGATCTTCTGTGGCAGAGAAGTCTCCTACAACGGCTGAGAAAGGAGGAGTTGAACCAGACTCTTCCTGCGCAATAGGTTGAATTTTGTCCTCAGAACGTGCACCGTTGCCTAAAACCAAGCCAGCATTATGGCAAAAGGGGCAACGAAAATTACAACCAGGCGTGAAAATTGTTGCGGCAGTTTTTCCGGGGAAATCAAGCAAGGTGAGTTTTTGTAAGCCTGCAATGCGCATTTGATATTCACCTCGACTTTCAAAAGGAATAGATATATTTTTAGTTGGACGCACTCAAAAAGCTGCGTTTGAAGGGAGTTTATCATAGCAGATTGCTGCCTCATTTTCGCTTCAAATCATTTGGGGATTGGGTAGCGTGTACTGATTGTTCCATAGCTCATCGTTCTTGTAGGAAGTCTTATTGCTGAGAGTGTGCGAGTAACGTCATAGAGCTTGAAGAGAGATCAAAAAGACTTCAGTTGGTGCGCTTAAATACCTTAAGAAATTTTTTCTTTAAGGTTAAGCTGTGTGCATGCTTCACGCTCGCTATATGTTCGGTGACAGGCGCGACGTAATGTGTCACAATGAAGAAAAACATTCATATACTCATGCGATAGGTGCTTTAATCATGTCTGCTCAGTTTAACATTAGCTCTCCTGACTCTACGTTAGTTGCACGCCTTTCTCGAGAACTCGATCTTCCTCGCTTTGTGGCAGCAACGCTTGTGACGCGTGGTATTGACAGTGTCGAAAAAGCGCGCCGATTTCTGACGCCTTCGCTTGACCGCGATTGGCTGGATCCTTACATCATTCCTGGGTTGTCGGAAGTTATTAATGCGCTTGAGAAAGCAATTAAAAGCGATGACCACATTGTGGTGTATGGCGATTTTGATTTGGACGGTATTTCTGCCACCACGGTGCTTACGCGCGGTTTGCGAGCCTTGGGGGCGCATGCAACACCTTTCGTCCCGCTTCGCTTCGAAGAAGGATATTCGCTTTCAGAGGCAGCCATGCAACGCGTGAAGCTTCTCAAACCTGACTTTATTGTTACAGTTGACTGTGGAATTTCTTCAAAACACGAAGTTGCTTATGTGTTGGATGCTGGTATTAAGCTTGCTATCACCGATCACCATGAGCCGGCCGACTTGGTTCCTGAAGGGGTTCCCGTAGCTGATCCTAAGTGTGATCCTTCGTGTGAAAGCTCACTTCTTGCTGGTGTTGGTGTTGCGCTCAAGCTTGTGCAAGGATTAGGTGGGCGTTTTGGGCAGCCACACTTGTGGCGAGACTACATCGATTTTGCCACGCTTGGTACGGTTGCCGATCTCATGCCTATGAGTGGAGAAAACCGTGCGCTTGTGACCGAGGGCATAGCGCGCATGAACGAAAATCCGCGTCCTTGTATTGCGGCTCTATTGGCAACAAGCGGGTCGGCAGACAAAGTGATTTCTTCCTCAAACCTCAGCTTTTCGATTATTCCACGACTTAACGCGGCAGGTCGTATGGGAGATGCGCAGCTTGCGCTTGACGTTCTCATGACCGATAACGCGCAAGAAGCTGTTGAGCTGGCAGAGCGCTTAGAGTTTGTTAATGACCAGCGTCGGGCTATTGAGGCCGAGCTTTCAGAAATTGCAAAAGCCCGTGCTGCTGAAGTGTATAAGGGTCAAAGAGCGCTCGTTGTTGCGGGTGAAGGTTGGCATGAAGGCGTAAAGGGTATTGTGGCAAGCCGCCTGGTAAACACCTATGGCGTTCCTAGTCTTTTATTCACTATCGAAGGTGATGAGTGCCGTGGAAGCGGACGAAGCGTTGGTCGCGTAAGTCTGTTTGACGCAGTTGAAAGCGCTTCGGATCTTCTTACGCGGTTTGGCGGTCATGAGGCCGCTGTGGGCGTGACGCTGCCAACAAAAAATCTCCCCGAATTCGAGCGTCGTCTCTGCGAATACATGGATACACTTCCTGAAGACGACTTCCATCCCCTTATTGCGATTGACACGTGCGTTTCTCTGTCTGAACTTACTCTTGAAAGTGTGACGCATCTTGATCGTCTTGCCCCGTTTGGACAGGAACATCCCGTGCCCCTTTATCTGGCGCGAGATGTTTTGTTGTTGAATGCGCGCGCGGTTGGTGCTGAAAAGAACCATTTTTCTTGCCAGCTTACCAATGGGAGCACAACAATTGGCGGAATTATGTTTCACTGTACTGACATCGAGATGCTTATGCGTACCGACAGCGTAGTTAATGCTGCCTTTGAAATTCAGGTTGACGAATGGCGCGGTCGAAAGTCGGTTAAAGCTATGCTGCGCTCGCTTGCTCCTGCACGAGCCTGTGGAGCTCTTGAGGCGTGTTTAAACCCCGAAAGCTTGAGCTTTGTGACAAGCTTGTACGCTACCAACGATGCTGTTTTGTGCGCAGATGCGCCCCATCATCCCGAAATGGTAGAATCTTACGAGGCTGCTTTGGCAAAAAATCGACAGTATTGGGAAGCGTGCGCTTTGCAAGACCCAGAAGGCTTGGAGCGCGAGATTGTCAAAGCCATTATTGGCAATAAGTCGCTTCATCAGGCACAGCAAGATATTTTAAGCTACTTAAATCAGGGAAAGTCAGTGCTTGGAATTATGGTTACAGGCCGAGGAAAGTCGCTAACCTTCCAAGTTCATGCATCATTGCGGGCGTTAAGACGCAAAGAAGCAAGTCTTTTTGTTTATCCGCTTCGTGCGCTCATTGCCGACCAGGCCTTTCACCTGAAGGAAGCCTTGAATAGATTTGGTATCCGCATGGTGGTACTTACGGGAGAAAGTACGCCGGACGAGCGTCGTCAAGCGTTCGAAGGACTCAGAGATGGGTCATATGATATTGCGCTTACCACACCCGAGTTTCTTGCTTGGCATGCCGAGAAATTTGCGGCTACCCAGCGTATTAAGTTTGTGGTGATTGATGAAGCGCATCACATTGGCTTGGCAAAAGCGGGACAACGCGAAGCGTATTCCACTATTGGATCCACTATAGAAAAGTTAGGAAATCCTGTAGTGTTGGCACTCACGGCTACTGCTGATGATGAAGTGGCTGCTGCTATTGAACGGGAGCTTCCCCTTGATGCGTATGTCCTCGACGGGACTAATCGCCCTAATTTAGGTATTGAAGACCGCCGCAATCTGCGCAATCGTGATAACTACTTAGCAAATTTGGTTGCATCCGGTGAAAAGATAGTAATATATGTAAACTCACGAAGACAGTCAGTGGCAGTTGCTCGCATGTTGAGAAAACGTGTTCCCCAGGCTGCTCCGTTGGTTGGTTTTTATAATGCAGGTCTTTCGCGAACGGAGCGCAAGCGCATTGAAGAGTTGTTCCGCGTGGATGCTTTGTCGGTTTTAGTAGCTACAAGCGCATTTGGAGAAGGGGTAGATATTCCCAATATTCGCCATGTAGTACTCTATCACTTGCCTTTTAACGAAATAGAATTCAATCAAATGAGTGGACGCGCGGGACGCGATGGAGCGCCTGCGAGCGTGCATTTATTATTTGGGCGCGACGATAGTGTCATAAACGAACGACTACTCTTTGCTATGGCGCCTGATCATGATTCATTAGCTCACGTATATCGAACTTTACGTACGCTGCAGCGCGAAAGCTCAAAAGCTGCGTTTACTAAAACTAATGCTGACCTTGCAAGTGCAGCAAGCTCCGCTAATCACGAAGTAGATGAAGCCACCATCACGTGTGCGCTTGCGGTTTTTCGTGAATTGGGATTGATTGAAACACACGCTGTTTTTGGAGCTGATGGTATGGTTCGTTCCATTCGCGTTGTAGAATCAGCAACTAAGGTTGAATTGTCTGATAGCGTTCGCTATCGTGAAGGACTCGGTGAACGCGAAACTTTTAATGCATTTAAAGGCTGGATTGTTAAGGGCAACGGGGATAATTTGCATAAGCGTATTTCGAGTCCTATCTTGCCCAGTAAGACTCCAGGGGATAAGCAACATAAGGTGTTGAATTATGAATAAACAAGATCGCAGTGAACTGTTGGGCAAAGCACCCGTATCTCAAAAAAAAGAGACTCAAGAGCACGACTTGCTTGGGCGTAGCCATGTTGCGCAAAAAACATTTGCTGCCGAAGCAAAGAAAAAGGTCAATGGAGCAAAAACGCCAGAGGAGCGCTTCGAAGAGCTTGAGCGCCTTACTCAGGCGTACCTTTCAGAAGAGGATAGACGGCTGCTTGCGAAAGGTTTTTCTTTTGCAAGTGAAGCGCACGAAGGACAGTGTCGTAAAAGTGGTGAGCCGTTTGTCGCGCATCCTGTTGAGGTCGCCATTATTCTGACTGATTTGCGTATGGACGTCGAGACGCTTATTGCGGCACTTCTTCATGATACGGTAGAAGATACACAGGTTACCGCTGAGCAGCTTGAAGAAGAATTTGGTGCGCAGGTTCGTCAGTTGGTAGAAGGTGTCACAAAAATTACCCGTATCGAGGTGGGCAGCTTGTCCGATGAGCAGGCTGCTACTATCCGCAAAATGCTTGTTGCAATGAGTAAGGATATTCGTGTTATTGTCATCAAGCTAGCCGACCGTTTGCACAATATGCGCACGCTGGGAGCCCTGCGCGAAGACCGTCGCATCTTTAAGTCTCGCGAAACGCTTGATATTTATGCTCCTATTGCGCATCGCCTTGGTATAAATTCTGTTAAGTGGGAATTAGAAGATTTGTCGTTTTACTATCTTGAACCTAATAAGTTCAAGCAAGTGAGTCGCATGGTAACTGAAAGCCGTGCCGACCGAGAAGCCTATTTAGACGAAATCATTGATATTTTGCACGAAGAAATGGGCAGGGTTAATATTCAGGCGCAAATGATGGGACGTCCTAAGCATTTGTATTCCATCTATCAGAAGATGTCAAAAAAGGGCAAGGGGTTTTCAGAGATTTATGACCTTATTGCTGTACGCATAATCGTTAAGTCGGTTAAAGATTGTTACTCGGCACTTGGAGCAGTGCACACCTTGTGGCATCCGATGCCAGGACGCTTCAAAGACTATATTGCTATGCCTAAGTACAATATGTATCAAAGTTTGCATACGACGGTTATCGGTCCGGCAGGCCGCCCTCTTGAAGTGCAAATTCGTACTGAAGACATGCATCGTCAAAGTGAATATGGTGTAGCAGCGCATTGGCGCTACAAAGAAAAGGGTTCGCGAGGCGGCGACGCTATTGACCAGCAACTGGCATGGTTGCGTCAGATGATGGATTGGCAGGATGAGAGCCAGGATTCACGCGAGTTTCTCAAAGACTTAAAGGTGGATTTGGCGCCATCTGAAGTCTTTGTTTTCACGCCAAAAGGTGAAGTCATGAGTTTGCGCGCGGGGTCGACTCCCGTTGATTTTGCCTATGCTATTCACACTGAAGTGGGAAATCACTGCGTAGGGGCAAAAGCGAATGGCGCAATTGTGCCCTTGAGTTACGAACTTCAGCTGGGGGATCGCATGGAGGTTCTCACGCAGAAAAGCGCTAATCCCTCACGCGATTGGCTCAATATTGTAAAGACGCCCAGCGCACGGAGCAAGATCCGCTCCTATTTTAGCAAGGTGAGTCGCGGCGATGACTTGCAAAATGGTCGGGATAAGCTTACGCGTGAAATGCGCAAACACGGACTGGGCATTTCGAGTGCTCAATCAATGCGAGCGATAAAGTCAGTTGCAGACCATATGGGCTTTGGCGATGCAGATGACATGCTTGTAAGTATTGGCACGGGTAAGGAAAGTGCTCAACATATAGCAAACCGCCTGCTCAAAATTCTTGTTGACAAGGGCACAAAAGATGCGGAAATGCCCGGCATTGGCGCATCTGATATGTCTACAGGTAAACTGCCGCCAATGTTGACCAGTGTAAAGCGCCCCAAAAAACATGAGACACATGCCTCAAACGGCGTTGTGGTTAAAGGGGTTGACGATGTATTGGTTCGCCTGTCTCGTTGTTGTAATCCTGTTCCTGGTGATGAGATTTTAGGATTTGTTACACGCGGTCGCGGCGTGTCGGTTCATCGAGCTGATTGTCCTAATGCTACCGACCTCAAAGAATCGCCAGAGCGCATTATCGATGTTGCCTGGGAAAGTGATTTACCCAAAAACACGTCATTTAAAGTTGAAGTCTATATTGAAGCCATGGATCGCATGGGGCTTTTGCTCGATATCACACAAGTGCTCTCCAATATGGCGGCAAACGTGCTTTCTTGCACGGCCACGTCGCATCGTGATGGCATGGTGGAGATGCGCCTATTGTTCCAGGTTTCTGATATTAAGCATATTGACATTGTTTTGGGTAAGCTGCGCGACATAGAAAGTGTTTTTGATGCATCGCGCGTTATGCCTAAAGCAGGCGCCCAAAAAACAGGCGGAGCAAAAAAACAATAAAGGGTCGTAGAGAGGACTAGTGATGATAAACAGACATACTATTGAAGATACCTGCGTTTCGATTGAATACATTGTGCTTGGCATGCTTGCTAACAATGTCTATATCATTGCAGACAGAGAAGCTACTATGGTGGTTGACCCGTCTTGCAAGGCAGATAAAATCCTTGAGGCATTAGACGGGCGTCGTGTTGATGCAATTATTTTAACCCATGCTCACTTTGATCATGTTGGTGCCGCAGGCGAGCTGCGCGAAAAAACAGGGGCACCCGTCATTGCTTCGTTCGAAGATGGCCCGTATATTTCAGGAGCGAAAGAACGTCCTTTGAGCAGTCGGAAGTGCGAGCTTTGTCCGGTAGACCGTGAAGTGGCGGATGGTGATGAGCTAACCTTTGGTTCAATGCTTTGGAAGGTTATAGCAACACCTGGCCATACACCTGGTTCCATATGTTTGTATCTTGACTCTCAATACGGGTCAAACCCCCAAGGTTCTCCCGTGCTTCTCTCAGGGGATACGCTGTTTGCTGGGGCGGTCGGTCGTACCGACTTCGAAGGTGGCAGCATGAGCCAGATGTGCCAATCCCTTAAGCGGTTAGCGGTATTGCCTGACAAAACAGTAGTTCTCCCTGGTCATCAAGATATTACCACGATAGCCATCGAGCGTGCGCGTACGTTTAATCGCTATGCGTAACGGGGGTATTTTAGCCGCGCTTGCTTCGATAGAGCTTCATAAATAATACGGACAGCAGACGAATTTCTGGCATGCGTATAATTACGTGTGGGTGTAGGGGAATTTTGAAATCACCCCTTGCAATCGCCTAGCTAGCTGCTATCATAACGCTTTGTTTAGCACTCGTTACCTGTGAGTGCTAGCACTCACTCTAAGAGAGTGGTTAAATAGGAATCGTGCTGTAAAGAGCATGTATGGACCCATAAGCGAAAGGCAGTGTTATGAATTTGAAACCCCTGGGTGATCGCGTTATCGTAAAGCAAGACGAGGCAGAATCAACAACGGCTTCAGGTCTTTTCTTGGCTACCGAAGCAAAAGAAAAGCCCCAAAGCGGTACTGTTTTGGCAGTAGGTGACGGCAGGCTCGACAGAGATGGCAACATGATTCCTGTTCCTGTCAACGTTGGAGACAAAGTTGTTTACGGAAAATTTGGAGGTACGGAAATTAACGTTGAGGGCGAAAATGTTTTGATCCTTCGCGCTGACGATTTGTTTGCAGTATTTGCTTAGTTTGTTGCGTTTAGTACGCATTACTTGTCGCGCAAAAGCGACATTATTTTGAGGACATTTAAGCTGAAAGGATCTTTGCATTATGGCTAAAGATATTATGTTTGAATCAGACGCACGTAGCGCTCTTGCCGCTGGTGTTCGTAAGCTTTCTGATGCTGTTAAGGTAACGCTTGGACCTAAGGGTCGTTATGTAGCCATCGAGAAGTCTTACGGAGCTCCCATTATCACCAACGACGGTGTAACGGTTGCTCGCGAAGTTGACCTTGAGAATCCCGTAGAAAACATGGGTGCTCAGCTTGTACGTGAAGTTGCTGTTAAGACCAACGACGTAGCAGGCGACGGCACTACAACCGCAACGCTTTTGGCAGACGTTATTGTTTCAGAGGGCTTGCGCAACGTTACTGCTGGTGCCGATGCTTTGGGAATCCGCCGCGGTATTCAAAAAGCAACCGATGCTATCGTTGAGACTATCAAGGCAGACGCTACTCCTGTTTCCACCAAAGACCAAATTGCTAACGTAGGCACTATTTCTGCAGGTGATGCAGCTATTGGTGGCAAAATCGCTGAAGCTATGGACGCTGTGGGCAAAGACGGTGCTATTTCAGTTGAAGAAAGCCAGACGTTTGGCATCGATATGGACATTGTAGAAGGTATGCAATACGAGCGTGGTTACATTTCTCCTTACATGGCAACAGACATGGAGAAAATGGAAGCTGTTCTTAATGACCCCTTCATTTTGTTGACCGACATGAAGATTACCAATGTTCAGGATTTGGTTCCTTTGCTTGAAGAGGTAATGAAGTCCGGTCGTCCTTTATTTATTGTTGCAGAAGACGTCGAGGGCGAAGCATTGGCAACTATTTTGCTTAACAAACTCCGCGGAACCTTCAACTGTGTTGCTATTAAAGCTCCTGGCTTTGGCGATCGTCGCAAGCGCATTTTGGAAGACATCGCTGCTGTTACGGGTGCTCAAGTTATCGACAAAGACTTTGGTATGACACTTGCGGATGCTCGTGTTGATATGCTTGGTCATTGCAAGACGGTTAAGGTTACCAAGGACTCCGCTCTTATTGTTGACGGTGCTGGTGAAAAGGCAACCATCGAAGAGCGCATTGCGCAAATAAAAGCTGAGCTTGATCGCGTTGATTCAGATTTCGACCGCGAAAAGCTTCAAGAGCGCTTGGCTAAGCTCTCTGGCGGCGTAGCAGTTCTTAAGGTTGGTGCTGCAACAGAGTCTGAGCTTAAAGAGACTAAGTCTCGTATTGAAGATGCTTTGCAAGCTACGCGCGCTGCGGTAGAAGAAGGCATCGTTGCTGGTGGTGGCGTTGCTTTGGTTGATGCGCTTCCTGCACTCGACAGCGTTGTTGTTGATGACAAAGACGAAGAAGTTGGCGTTGCGATTATCCGCAAGGCACTCGAGGCTCCTATGCGTGCAATCTCTCAAAATGCAGGCTTTGAGGGAAGTGTTATTGTTGAGAAGGTTAAGAATCTTGGCAAGGGCGAAGGCCTTAACTGCGCAACAGGCGAGTATGGCAACATGATTGAGATGGGTGTTAATGACCCGGTTAAGGTAACGCGCACTGCTTTGCAGTCTGCTGCTTCTGTTGCAGCTCTCATCCTTATCACCGAAGCTACCATCAATGAAATTCCTGCAGAAGGCCCCGACTTGTCTGCTCTCGCTGGTGCTGGTGGCATGGGCGGTATGGGCGGTATGGGCGGTATGATGTAGGGCTTTTCCCACATAAGCTAACTGTATTAACTCGAAAGGACGGCTCAACAGAGTCGTCCTTTTTTGACTTATAGGATGTAATGTGTGGGCTTATAGGACACAATATGTGTTCGTTGAGGGGTTGCCACCGCAGTGTTGGCCCCTTATGACGCCTAAAGAGTTGAGCGTAATTCAGTTTTAAGAGACGTGAGAAGTGCTGTTTAGCTATTTCAGCGAGGATGCCAAGATGCTGGAAGAAGGGTATTTATCAAAGCCTATGAAAAAGGTTAAGAAGAGATTTTCAAGAGGGGTTTCTTCGGTCTTTATAAAGTTGTTATTTACGTCAATCATGGTTTTAGGGAGGTCGGTAATGATGGAGTCGATATTCAGTTCAAGAAGAGCGTTGGCATCGCTTGTTTCGTCTATCGTCCACACAAGAAGTTCTTTACCTGATGAATGAATCTTGTTGACAATGCCCGCGTTAACAAAACTCATTTCAATGCTGAAAATGTCAACGGGTAGTAGCTGGACGTTTCCCAAGGCTATGAACGTGTTGTAGCAGGTTTTTATTTTGCTATCGAGCTCCTTAACATGGATAAGCGTAGGTAGGTCTAACGAGGCTATAAAAGCTTCATCGTAGAGGTTGTGCTTTTGAAATATCCCCACACAGTTTTCTGTGAAGTTAGTGTCATGTATAGTAGGTTTGAGTTCTATGTTCATCTGAATCTTGCCCTTACATAATGTTATGGCTTCATCTAAGGTCATTATTCTTTGGTTGGAATATTCGCTTGAAAACCAGCTGCCAATATCGAGGTCTTTGATCTCATCATAGGTGGAATCCCAGATGTCTATATTTTCTCCCGTAAGTCTTTTGAGGTTGTTATCATGACTTACAACCACTACACCATCTTTTGTTTGACATACATCAAACTCAACATAATCGGCACCTGCTTCTATGGCTTGCTCTAGGGCTGCCTTCGTGTTTTCAGGCGCTTCAGAGCTGTTGCCGCGATGTGCTGTTATAGAGGTATCTCCGGTTGTTATGCTGTCTGTATCTATTGAAAAAAACTGATGAATCATAAAAAATTTCAATGCAAAGAGACAGAGAAAAGCTAACGAAGAAAGAATGACTTTCCGCTTTTTTGTTAGGAGTTTCTCCCCTATGTGAGTGTCTTTTTCACTAATAATCTGGTTGTTAGTAGTAAGTCCTTTTTCTTTTGAGAAAGCATAGTAACAGGCACTTATAAAGCCTAACAGGATGGGAGTGCTCGCAAGTGTTGCAAGTGAAAATACAAGCGAAGAGAGGACCGCAATAAGAGACAAAGCAGTAATTGTTGCATAAGGGAAAGTAAGTTCTGTTTTGAGAAGGTCTGCCACGTTGAAGCTTTGAGCTAGGTACAGTATGGCGACCATGCTTAGAACTATGAGAAGAATTAGAGAGAGAGTGATAACGCTTGCCGCGAGATATGTAGTGCCTATTCGTATGCAATTTTTATTTGATAAAGAAAAACTTGCTTTACAGGATTGTATAAAGCTCTTCTTTTCCAAGATAAAATAATTGAAGACGAAAAAAAGTCTCATTATGAGGTAAAAGGCTGCTATAGATATTGCTGCAAATAGAAAGTAATAGAGATTGTTCTCATTTATGAAACTCATGATGAAGCCGGGTATTTGAACTGGGGGCAAGTACGAAGACAAGAGTCCAAAGTTGGTTAAGGGTATGGTTACAAGAACGAAGAATATCATTAGCCAGTTTTTTGGCTTGTATAGATAGAGAGCTTTCTGCGAAGCTTTTGCAACAAGAGGAATGAGGCATACTTTGTTGTTTAGCCGGCTCTCGTTGAATAAAATGATAAGAGCGGAAAATTCTAAAACGATAAAAAAGACTACAATTAAAATTGCTATAAAGCTAACGAAGATCATGAAAGGATGCAGAAACAACTCGGCAGCGTTTGAATCCCCAATGTAGTTTATCTGGGTAAATGAAAGGGTTGCGTTGAGAATGCCAACGATTACAGGTGAGACGATAAATATACCGATCAAACGGTATATAAGTTCAAACATCAAAAGTGTTTTGAGATTTAAACGATATTTCTTTAGTTCGGCTAAAAACCTATTTCCCTTTTTTGTCATTGTTGAAGCTCCCGTATAAGTATCTTTAGGGTATCCTCTTGTATTGTACAGACAAATTAAGGGGACAAATTTTTAGTATAGCATACCCTTTTCATTCTTTTTCAGCCTGAATAATCAAGCGTGCCATTCTAAAGCGATATTGTCCTTTTTGGTATAAAGCGAAAATGTCACAACCTCTATTATCTAGTCTTCAGTAATTAAAACAACTGGAGAGAGGATGTCTTTAGATATGACAATACCCCTATCTGAAAAGGAAATGTATATGTGTGAACTTGTTTCAGAAGTACTTAATGGCGAATTAGATATTGAAAGAGCAGCTACTAAGCTTTGCGTATCGACAAGAACCGTGCACAGAAAGATTAGCGCCTAGCTGCAAGAAGGAGCGCAGTGTTTTACTCATAAGCCGCGTGGAAAGGTGGGTATTAAGAAGCTGGCCTCTAGTGAGAAATCAGCTTGCGTGTGATCCTCGCATTGTTGAAAGAGTAGTCAAATATGAGAGCTACTAAAAGCTACTTACACAAAGTACTTGACAAGCCTAGGAATACCCTCAGCATCCATAAATAACCCCATCTGCACAATTGGATTGGGTCGATGTTCTTTAGACATGCCGTATTTGTGAAAACCGTCTTCTTTCTCAATCGAGTCGCACGCTTGACGGAGTGCGGGGATAAAGCTGGACAAAGTCAAAATAAGTTAAAGCAGTTTGTGATACTATAATTTATAAAAATGTAGCAAAAAGCATAAACATCTTAATAAAAGATAGTGTTCTCTAATCTTTGATGCTTGCAATGGGCTAGAAGCTGCACTGATATTGACCAGTAGTTATTATTTGAGGAGAGCTTATGAAAGCCATGGTTACTTCAAAGAACAGAACACTCGCTTTTTTATTCGTCCTTTGTATGGCGGTCGCAATGGGGTTAACGGCTACGTTTGCAACACAGAGTGCAAATGCTACCGATATAGGAACAGCCGCGGAGTCTGCTCCTCCTGAGCCTGCGGCGAAACAAGAAATCTCTGCTTTTTCGGAGCCTACACCAATAGAAATTACCCTAGACGATACGCGCAATGAAGCAGATATTTTGGCAACATTTCCAACGGTTGTTATAGCTACGGTAGACGGCGTGGCGGATACGGAAGTTTCTGTAAGCGCTTGGGAAAGAGTTTTCCCTGCTGAGGACATAGCTTTTACTACAGCGACACAAGCCGAATACTTCTACGCACCTATACTTGCCGAAGGTTGCACGCTTTTGGATACGGCAGTTTTGCCAAACCAAAAAGTGCAGGTGGGCGATGCGCTAAAACATGACCCTCAATCTGTAAACGTGAATGAAGAGGGTGCCTTTACCATCACTGGCGACGCTAGCCATTATAGTTATGCATCAGGTGTTCTTACCATCACAGGTGATAGCGCATTGACTATTGCAAACACCAGTCAAAGTATTGCAACTTCAGACAGAATCGTAGTGCAAGATGGTGTGGCTGCTAATATCACGCTAGCCGGCATAAACATCGCCGCACCACAGGCTACAATTGCTTTTGAAGTGCAAGGTAGTAGTACAGCAAGCATAGTTCTAGCGGACAATGCAGAAAATACTGTTAGAGGTGGAGATGCTCTACCTACTGGGTGGGATAGCAACGGTAATCCCGGTACGCATGGAATGAGTGGCAATATAGCGTTTAGTGGTTCGGGAACGATTGCTACAACGGG
This sequence comes from uncultured Eggerthella sp., assembly GCA_964369725.1. Lineage (GTDB taxonomy): Bacteria > Actinomycetota > Coriobacteriia > Coriobacteriales > Eggerthellaceae > Paraeggerthella. The sequence continues at coordinate 9,856 of CAYJGC010000017.1, read as the reverse complement.
CGGTAATGGCGGTGATGGCCATAGAGCAGCGGATTCGTATTCAAATAAAGACGGCGGTAACGGTGGTCATGGAGTGAATGGCAATATTGCAATAAGTGAATCAGCTACCGTAAAAATTAAGGGCGGTACAGGGGGCATTGGAACTTCGACTTCAGGTCTCACCGGTTCGAAGGGAAATCCGGGCGCAGCTGGTAGTAATATCAATGGAGCGCTCACCATGTATGGGGGTAACGCTGAGCTGTCTGGCAATGCTAATGCCAACATAGTGCTTAATAGTGGCGTTATAAAGGCTACTGGCAATATTCAGCACACACTAATAGCTTCCGGTGGTGCTGTGGAGGTTGCCGGCAATGTTGATGGAGCCATAACAGCGAACGGGGCTGCGGTGAAAGTTTCAGGTAATGTCGGAGGAGCCTTTGTGGCGAATAGCGGCATTGTGGAAGTTTCAGGGGATATAGCAGGTGCATTTTCTACAGCAGTGGATGGAGATGCTGTAGTGTTCGCTAGATCTATCGCAGATAAGTCTAATCAAGGTGCATGGTCAGGCATTATGTTTGAAGATAGAGCGGGCAAGGCATATGGTTCGCCCACGCTTAAGCAAAATCTTGTAATACCAACTAATTTTACTTTCGAAGTAATGGGCTCAGAAACTTTTACTGTTTCCAACAGCGCAGTAATCACTAACAACGGCACTATGCTCAACAATGGCACCATCGTAAATAACGGCACCATTACCAACAACAATACTGTCACCAACAACAGCACCATTACCAATAATGCTACTATTCAAAATAACCTCGCCATACAGGGAGGCACCATTGATAACAGTGCTGGAGAAATAAAGAATGCAGGCACAATAACAAGCGCGGTACTTGGTAACCAGCCTGTTTCAGACGCTGGATTCTACATGGTAACAGGCGGTACTTTGGGTACATCATATAAGTTGGAAAATGGCATACTTACCATTTTAGAACCAGGGAACTACGAAATTACGAATAAAGACTACGATGTTCAATCGAATCACGGTATTAAGATTGCGGATGGCATCATTGTTGATCTTACGTTAGGTGGAGTTAATGTCAAAACTCAAGCAAACGAAGTTGCTGCAATATCGGTAGGGAAAAATGCGACACTTAATCTGACCGTAAACAATGAAAACTATGTAGAAAGCGGAAATTGGGCTGCTGGTATTGAAGTTCCCGGCACCTCTACGTTGGTTATTACTCAAGAAAGCACCGGGTTTTTAACAGCACAGGGCGCTATGTATTCTGCCGGAATTGGTACAACTCATAATCAATCCCTTGGCACAATTGTTATAAACGGGGGTGTAATCGCGGCAAGAGCTGGAGAAAAAAGCGGACAGAGTATCGGGTTTGGCGGAAGAGATAACGGTTTTGTTATTCCAGAGGAAGCGCAAATTATTATAAATGGTGGCACTGTAGATGCGCCCTCTATTAGCAAGAATTTTTCGACCGGAGTTAATGGCAATGCGTTTATTGATGCAAACATTAACTACTACGAAAAGACTCCTGAAAAAAGGGCACTTTGGTCGGGCATTGTCATTGACTATGTGTGGAAATACCCAATCTACGTGCCTGATGGTCAAGTATATGGAAACCCCACACTTAGCACAGATGCAACGCTACATACAGGTTATCTGTTATCTGTTCCGGAAGGGCATACGCTCGTAATCGCCGAGGGAACCACATTTACCAACAATGGAGCAATTACCAATAGTGGCGCTATAGTAATTTTGGGTGCGATAGATGGAAGTGGCACCTTGCAAAATATCGGTGCGGGTAAGGTGTTTACGGGTATAGAAGCCACGCCTTCGGCAACGTTTGTAGCAACAGGAGTAGATAGCGTAACGTTAAGTGGCGTCACCTCTGGCATGAAGTATAAAATTGACGACGGAGACTGGATTGACATAGCCACACCAACGGTTAATCTCACAGGCATTTCGCCCTGTACTATACAGATTGTTACAAAAGGTGACGGTGTGGATATTGCAGACAGCCTCCCTCAAAGCATTAGTATCACGCAAAACGATTTTGATGCGTTTGCAATTGGTCAAGCAAAAGCTGTCATTGAAGGCGCTACGTACACGTTTGATCAAGCGGTAGCGAATGCAGAAGATGCTGCTAAAACTGAAATAGCAAGCCAGATAAACAATCTTTCGGAAATGGGCTCAACAGGCATTACTGTCACGCCAGATGATATTGAGGTTGCTGATTTTGAGGCGGCAAAAGGAGAGACTTCTGCCGAAAATGATGGTAAGAACGGAAGCTTTAACTTTACCGTCAGGCTTGTGAAAGGCGACCAAAACGTCACAACAGCATCTGAAGCAGCAGCCATTGTATTCACCGCCTTTACGGGCGAAACTGACACTGAAGCCGTCGCACGAGCAAAAAGCTTAATTGTTGACGGTGTCGTACAGGTAGCCTTTGGTGCGGATCAAGCGACAAAAACTGCGGCAGTGCAAAGTTACGTCAATAGCCTTTTGGGCGACACGGGAACTGAAGCGGTAGTTGGTTACAGTTCTGGCAGTGTTTATGCGGTGGCGATTTCAAAAGGCTTTGTTAATGATAGCAAAAACATCACAATGACAATACATGAAAGCGCCGACCCTGATATCGCAATAGTAACAACAGCAAAAAATGCTGCAGAACATGCGACCTATGCAGATCCCACTGACCCAGCAGATTATGCAAGTCAGCAAGCAATTAATGATTATCTACAAAAGCTTGCGGAAGCAGCGGTGAACAATCCTGATGTTGCCGTTGTAGTAAACGAAATAAGATACGCTGCGCCGGTGGTAGGAACAATGAATAATATAGGAGGAACGCAGGGAATATTTGAGTTTAGGATAACCGTATCAAAGGGAATTCAAGAGCAGGCTACTAGTGTGAAATCTATCAATATTCCGACAACAGCGTATGTGGCTCCCGACAATACTGAAACAAAGGATCCTGTGACAAGCGGAGAGGTATCGACTATGCATAGCCAAAATTCTACAGGGCTTGCCAAGACAGGCGACGGTTCACCTGTCGCGATTGTGGTATGCGCTTTAGCTTTAGCAGCAGGAGGTACGATTTTTGCTAGAAAGAAGCGCAGAGAAAGTGTTTTGAGCTAGTACAGAGAAGATTTTATTTGCAACTGAAGAGCTTACTGGACTTATTGGCGCTGCAGTAGTGATGCGTCCTTCTAAGAGCGTCATGGATTTTGAAGTAAAGTCACTCAAGAAGAAATTCAAAGATAAACGTTTTGCAGCGGGTGTGAGTCGTGATGTCATTCGCTCTGGCGCCGAAATGCTTGGCTGGGAGCTAGACGAACTCTTTGAGAGGACCATAACTGCCATGCAGTCATTTGCTCCTGATCGTGATACTTGGAAAACGATGGAAAATAATAAGAGAAACTTTGAAATCCTTTAAAAATCAGTTCGCATTTAACCTCGCCTTCTCTAGAGGCAATAAGCTAGACAAGCAGGACGTTTAGGCTGTGTAAACTAAAAAATTCTTGTAAAATTATAGAAAATTCAACTTAAATAAGATAAAGTGAACAGATTCTATCCAAGATGTAAAACTATTCTATTTTGTGTATTGTTTAAACAGAGCAAGGAAGGCAAGGCTTCAATGAGAGAGAAGACAGCTACCACGAAAATACCCACTCGCATAACCATCCTGCTGGTGTGCGTTGGGCTGCTTATTGCCTCCGTCCTTTTAGGGACATTGGGCAAAGATACGGCACATGCGGCCAATATTGCGCAAGGAACAAGTGGCACTGTTGATTGGGTGATTGACGAGACAGGCGCTCTCGTGCTAACTCCCAGCGATGGAGCTGACACGGGAACTTTGGCTGCTATGCATATTGAATCATCGCAACCCTGGGCTGCACAAAGGTCGTTGATCACTTCTTTTGATATAGCCGAAGGTAAAACCGTTAATGCTTCTACTGGTACTGCGTTTATGTTTTACTTCTGCACAAATCTCACCACTGCCGACCTTACTGGGTTTAATACTTCAAATTCAACGACAATGAGAAACATGTTTGCGCATTGCCGAAAGCTTACTTCGTTAAATCTTTCAGGATTCGATACTTCAAACGTAACAGATATGAGTCACATGATTCGCGACTGCGGAGGTCTGACCTCGCTTGACTTGTCAAGCTTTAACACGGCAAAAGTAACAGATATGACTTATTTTCTTTATGATAATGCCTCACTTGTCTCTCTTAATGTGTCTAGTTTTGATACTTCAAACGTAAAAACTATGAACAACATGTTTGGCAATTGCTCAGCTCTTTCGTCTCTTGACGTATCAAGCTTTAACACGGCAAACGTAACAAATATGAGCAACATGTTTTATGACTGTTCAAGACTTACTTCTCTTGACGTGTCAAACTTCAACACTGCAAGCGTGACAACTATGTATGGCATGTTTGACAGCTGTTCAGCCCTTACTTCTCTTGACTTGTCAAACTTTGATACCTCAAACGTAAAAGATATGGCTGCCATGTTTAGAGACTGTTCAAAACTTACTTCTCTTGATTTGTTAGATTTCGATACGACAAGCGTGACAACTATGTATAGCATGTTTGACAGCTGTTCAGCCCTTACTTCTCTTGACTTGTCAAACTTCAACACGACAAACGTAACAAGTATGGGCAGAATGTTTGACAGCTGTTCAGCCCTTACTTCTCTTGACTTGTCAAACTTCAACACGACAAACGTAACAAGTATGAGCAGAATGTTTGCCAACTGTTCAAGTCTTGCCTCGGTAAATTTGACTACTTTTTCAGGCGCTCCCTCACTAGACGCTTCTTCAATGTTTTTGTCAGTGCCTTTGACTCAAGTTGTCCTTGGCGACGCTACCCATGCAAACATCAAAGGGGTTATTCCCGCTCCGGCTAGTGGCGTGGTAGACCCAACTACAAGCTCCATAACAACAGGCAAATGGGTAGACCAAGCATACGCGGAATATGAATCATTATCAAGTGCTGCTGCGGGAACCTATACGGCTCAAGTGGTCTATGATATAACCTCTGCAACCATTGCTGGTATTGCTAATCATGTTTTTGATGGCACAGCCTATAAACCTGAACCAGCTTTAAGTCTTAACGGTACCACTTTAACAACCCCAGAAGACTTTACCTACACCTACGCACAAGCAGATGGTACCCCCATTAATGAACCCATTAATGCAGGTACCTATACAGTAAACATAACAGGCACGGGCAACTATACAAACACTACCTCAACTACCTTTGAGATAACCCCTCAATCTATAGCTCCAGCAACCATTGCTGGTATTGCTAATCATGTTTTTGATGGCACAGCCTATAAACCTG
>CAYJGC010000017.1:0-4410 GCA_964369725.1 uncultured Eggerthella sp. | reverse complement strand
AACCCATTAATGCAGGTACCTATACAGTAAACATAACAGGCACGGGCAACTATACGGGCAACCTATCAACAAGTTTTAATATCACTACTAAATCTATCGCAGGTGGCTCAATTGAAGCTATCGATAATCACACCTATGACACCAATGCTTATATGCCCGTACCAGTTGTGCGTGTTGAAGGTGTCGTATTAGAATCTACGCGTGACTTTAACTATGAGTATTTAAATGCAGCAGGGGAAACTGTCGCTGCGCCCACAGATACAGGAACCTATACCCTTAAAGTTACCGGCACAGGCAACTACTCAGACTCGCTTGAGAGTACCTTCCTAATTGATAGTGCATCTCTTGCAGATGCAACCATGCAAGATATTCCTGATCATATCTATGACGGTAATGCTTATACGCCAGTACCTGTTATTGAGCTAAACGGAAAAACACTGCAGGCAAATACAGATTTTGTTTATGGGTATAGAGATGCTGCAGGCAATCTCATAGCAGAGCCTAAAGATAGAGGCGTCTATACTGTAGTGATTGAAGCAGCAGGCAACTACTCAGGCATGCTAGAGACCACTTTTAACATCGTGGATGATACTGCACCTACTCCAGATTCCGGAGATCCAAATAATGGGCAATCTAACAGTGCAGATTCAAGTAAGACTCTTCCCAGTACAGGTGATATAACTGCACCTATCGCAAGCATGCTTGTATGTAGCGCCCTTGCCTCAGTTGCATTTCTTAGGAGGGCGCATAAGCGTTCATAGCTCATTGCTAAACACATAAAGCGATAGAGTATTTCGTAATTAACAAGCAGGGGGTTTTGGATAGCAAAGGTTCCCTGCTTGTTGTTGTGGGTAACTTTAGCCAATAGCTGAGTCGATAAATACGCTAACTATTGCTAAATTAAGAGTTATATGATCAGCGTAAAATTAATCTGACTGTTTTCAGTGACTCCAACAAAGGGTAGTTCAAGCATTGAGCCCTTTGCTTTATCGTGCTTAGGTATAAGATGGAGACACTTGCAAAAAAGTTACCTTTTGGCATATTGTGAGCGCAAGGGAGCTTCGAGTGCTCGTTAGGCGTGTTATAAGGGCTTAAGGATTTACAAATTACAAAGAGAGGTGTTAAGAATATGGCGGGACTTGAGGCGGGCATTACGAGAGAACGCGCTTTTGAGATGCTCAAAGACCACAACACAGATCCGTTTCACATTGAGCACGGCGAGACGGTTGAGCAAACGATGCGCTATTTTGCTCGCGAGTTTGACCCCGACAATGAAGAATTTTGGGGAGTTGTTGGTTTGCTGCATGATCTTGACTGGGGCGAGCATAGTGATGAGCCTGAGCTTCACACCATCCATGCAGCAAAATATATTGAAACTGAAGGTGGGTCACCCGAGTTAATACGCGCAATACAATCGCATACCTCAGATTTTAATCCTGACTTACCAAAGCCTGAACTTACCATGGAGAAGATTTTATTTGCAACTGAAGAGCTTACTGGACTTATTGGCGCTGCAGTAGTGATGCGTCCTTCTAAGAGCGTCATGGATTTTGAAGTAAAGTCACTCAAGAAGAAATTCAAAGATAAACGTTTTGCAGCGGGTGTGAGTCGTGATGTCATTCGCTCTGGCGCCGAAATGCTTGGCTGGGAGCTAGACGAACTCTTTGAGAGGACCATAACTGCCATGCAGTCATTTGCTCCTGATCGTGATACAGCAGAGATCTAATACTCACTGGCTACCTTTCCATGCTGGCTGCTTCTCCCTACAAAGGAGTCGGTTTAAGCGCAAGTGCAAGTGATGCCTCGTATATTTTAACGCTTGGAGGGAGAGTGGCAACACCCCCTCAGCCTTCTTGAGAGGCAGGGGTAAAAGGTTATCTAGGACAGGTTAGCTAGCAACCTCGCAAGGTATTATCCTCGTAATCTGACTAAATCAAAATAAAAAGAAAAGATCTAGCAAAAAGCTAGGTCAAGTTGTATATAGTGAGGTGTGTGGTTGTATCCACAAAGTCGCATGAGCGACAGCGACTAATTCGTGAATCCTATGATTATGCTTAACCGGATTGGCGGGGAGGCTATAGAAATTAGCAATAAGTGAAGTTCAGTTGGATTCCGTAGAATTCTAAAATTTTAGCAAAAAAGCGAAGTTGTCCAAATATGCGTTTCCTAAAATTATTGTTATTCGATATTTTTAGGAAACTTTGTATTTTTATCCATGCAAAAATTTAAAAAAAGAAAGAATGCGTTAAGAAATATTTGGACAACTCGAATTTTTTACTATGATTTCTAAATCTTACGTTAGAAAGTGGCTTGGTGTTGTTGGTCGATCTACAAATAGCAATATGCGGGACTACAGACGTTTTCTGGACTTCGCTTAAGTCGCATTGCTTGGGGGATTGCCATACGATGGTAAAGAAAAAACAGACTACGCAGTAGTATTGAAGCAATCTGTGTAGTGGAGGATTTGAAGTGTTAAATGAAATGGGAGTTTTCTAAAACGAAGGTGAGGCTGCTTAAAGCGCTATTGTGACTTAAAATGATGCTGTGGTTTGGTGGAGTGACGAAGCGCTGTAATGCCGTACTGCCAAGATGCTGCGATAGTGATATGCCGTAGATGTCGTAAGATGCTGCGATGGCGATATGCTATAGAAGTCGTAAGATGACGTAAGATGAGGGGAAAATCATGCAAGTGAGATAGAACAGCCTTTGCAATCGCATAGGGTTTTTCTCTTGATTATAGAGCTGTATAAGAAATGCAAGAAGTAAGACCATGCAAGGAGTAACTCAATGAAAAAGACAAAGATAGTATGTACTGTGGGCCCGACCTCTTGTAAGCGTGATGTGTTGGCAGGGATGTTTAAAAATGGGATGAATGTAGCGCGACTAAATTTTTCTCATGGCAGACACGAGGATCATGCGCAGTCTATAGAACTCATAAAAGGCATAAGGAAAAGTGAAAATGCCCCGCTTGCTATCATGTTGGACACAAAAGGCCCTGAGATAAGAATAAAAACTCTCAGGGGCGGCAGCGTACTACTTGAAAAAGGTCAAATTTTCACCCTGACTGGTGACGATACGCTAGGTGATAATCATAGAGTTGCACTGACGTATAGAGGCCTCTATAAGGAAGTTCAGGAGAATGATACGATTGCGCTTGATGATGGCAGAATAATTCTACGAGTATGTGAAATTGTAAGAAGCAATATTGTATGCAATGTTGAAGTTGGCGGTGAGTTGAAGGATCAAAAAGGAGTAAACGTGCCCCATGTGAAATTAGACATGGAGTATATCAGTGAACAAGATAAAAAAGATATTTTGTTCGGTATTTTAAATGATATAGATTATATTGCCGCTTCGTTTGCGAGAAGAAGAAACGATATGGAGGTTCTCAGGGCTTTCTTGGACGAAAATGGTGGTAGCAAAATAAAAATTATTGCGAAAATTGAAAACATGGAAGGTGTAGAAAATTTCGAAGAAATATTAGAGCTGGTAGATGGCGTAATGATTGCGCGAGGCGATATGGGTGTAGAGATTGAGTACGAAAAACTGCCAGGAATACAGAAGCAGCTCATAAAACGGGCCAACCATTCCGGAAAGATCTGTATTACGGCTACGCAAATGCTCGAATCAATGATTATTAATATGGCGCCAACGAGAGCAGAAATCACCGATGTAGCAAATGCGGTCTATGACGGAACTTCCGCAATAATGCTTTCAGGGGAAACAGCCATGGGTAAGCATCCTGTTGAAGCAGTGAAAGCAATGAGCACCATTGCTGTTCAGGCGGAAAGAGATAGAATTAAGCTATCGAACATGTTTATCCCAAGCAAGACCGACATAGGATATGGTCAGGCGCAAAATAATATTACTGATGCAGTGGGTCACGCCGCTTGTTCGTTGGCATACGACATAGCGGCAAAGGCAATTATTGCTATCACAAAAAGCGGCTACACGGCTAATATGATGTCAAAATTTAGACCTCCCGTTAAGATAATTGCAGCCACACCTTATGAAAAGGTATTTCATCAGCTGTCTTTGGTATGGGGGGCATACCCCGTAATAATGAACTCAAAAGACAACCTGGAAGATTTGCTGGAAACGAGCATGCAAACATGTCTTGACAGCCACCTGATAAACCAAGGTGATCAGGTGGTCTTAAGTGCGGGGTTGCCTATAAACGTATCAGGGACGACAAATATGATTCGTGTGGAGACGGCGTAGGGTTTGTAAAGGAGAAAGAGTGCTCTCATAACTTAAGAGCATTTTGACACAACACATGAGAATCACTTGTCCTAGAGAGATAAACCTCAGTGCTTTCTTTCGGACTAACCGCAACTGTTGCACTAAGTCTGAAACGTTGCGCTTAGTGTTGCGGTTAGTATGGAAAGCTTCGAAACTCTGTTTTTTGGG
>CAYJGC010000016.1:30969-32600 GCA_964369725.1 uncultured Eggerthella sp. | reverse complement strand
GCAGTTTTATATATTGCAAAAGCGCGTTCTTGGTAGAATTGACTTGAGTAACATAAGGGCATCAAAAACAAATGAGGAGGTTTAGTTATGAAAACATTGCCATTGGTAGCTATTGCAATAGCTAAAGAAGGTCAAAGGGATTTTCTGAAAGAAGAGATCCTGAAACTCATTCCCATCACAAGAGAAGAAAAAGGCTGCATTAAGTATGTTCTTTTTGAAGACAACAAAGACAACTTACGTTTTGTGTTGGAAGAGGACTGGGCAAGCTATGACGAGTGGCAAGCACATATGAACAATGATCATATGGCAAACTTCTTGGAGGTTGCGAAAGATGCTATTGAGAGTTTGGAAGTTATCGAATTAACTCAAGTGGACTAATCTATCTAAGCTTGTTCTTCATGACAGGTGGATGAGCATCTGCTAAGAGGTAGCGCGTGTAGTATTCTCGTAAAAAATGAGCTCCGTTAGCGAAAGTCTCTTCTAGCTATCTCATGATTGACTAGAAGAGACTTTCTATCTAAATGTGCACGCTTTGTGCAGGCATATTTTGAATTTATGGGTTAACGTGTTAAACTTACTTGTCTTGTGCGTACGGACTGTTTTTGTGCGCGCCTTTGTAGATTAAACGTAGCAACTAGCGTGGAAGGAATATCATGGACGATACAGGAGTTTTGGCGCTTCTGGAGGATCTTTCGATTTTGTTGGAAGATGCTAAGCCCGTGTTTGGCAGAAATAATGTTCGTCAGGTTGAGATATCAGAAGCTCTTGACATCATGGACGAAATTCGAGATACATTCCCAGCTGAATTTGCGCAGGCACGCCAAATTGTTCGTGAGCGCCAAAGCCTATTAGATGATGCAGAAGCGCAAGCAAATCGCCTTATTGACGATGCGCAAAGCCAAGCTCTTACAATTGCAAGCGAACAAGAGATTGTTCGCATTTCGCAACAGCAGGCCGAGCAGGTTATTGCAGATGCTCGTGAGCTTGAGCGTCAGACACGTGCAGGCGCAGAAGATTATGCTGACGAAGTGTTTGGGCATGTAGAGCAAAGTCTTGACACGCTTTTGGGTAACGTGCGCCGCTGCCGTGATCGCCTTAATGCCAACTCTATGGCTTCAGGTCGCTAAATGAGCTCATCACGCATTCAGATACCTCATGAGCTCTTCGCACCTGCGGAGAGCTTTCATTTTGAGGGCGAACTTACGCTCTCGGCAATCGATGCTGGGCCTGACCAATACGGGTTTGCTCACCCTATTGTATGGGCTGTCGACATTACCAATACGGGTGAAGCGCTATTGGTGGCAGGGGAAGCAAAGGGACTTGCTGTTACGTCATGTGCACGTTGTCTCGATGACGTTACTATGAATTTGATTGGTAGTATCGAAGGTTATTTCCTGCTCAATGGTGATAGTGAAGAGCCAGAAGGTATGGATGACGACGAATTTGAAGTGTTGCCTGAAGATAAAACCATAGATCTTGAACCGCTTATCATAGCTGCTCTTTTGGTGGAGTTTCCTTTGGTACCGCTTTGTGATGAGCAGTGCGCGGGTCTTTGTTCTTCGTGTGGAGCCAACTTAAACCAAGGTGATTGCGATTGCGTGGTTATCGATGATGATGAATTTCAAAAAAAC
>CAYJGC010000016.1:0-30869 GCA_964369725.1 uncultured Eggerthella sp. | reverse complement strand
AAACCAAGGTGATTGCGATTGCGTGGTTATCGATGATGATGAATTTCAAAAAAACTCCTTTGCCGCACTAAAGAATTTTACGTTTGACAAAAATAAGTAGTTGTTCCTCTGGTTTTATTCTTCCTTCTTGTAAGTTCTCTAATCTGCGCCGCAGAGACACGACTTTATGTCGACTCCTCATGTAAGTGCTACGCTTTTGAAGACTATTGCGACTATATCGCGTATAATTGCCTGCAACGAAGAGTCACGAGAGGGTTCTTCGTTAAACATATGTCGCTAAGAGTCAGAGGAGAAGAATATGAGTAAATATGAAGGAACCAAGACCGAGCGCAATTTAGCTGCTGCTTTTTCTGGAGAAAGCCAGGCTCGTAACAAATACACTTATTTTGCGAGTGTAGCTAAAAAAGAAGGATTCGAACAGATTTCTGCGCTTTTTTTGGCAACGGCCAACAACGAAAAAGAGCACGCAAAGATGTGGTATAAAGAACTTCATCCACTCGGCAATACTGCTGATTGTCTTAAAGATGCTGCTAGTGGTGAAAACTATGAGTGGACTGATATGTATGCAACTTTTGCTAAAGAGGCCGAAGAAGAGGGTTTCCCCGAGTTGGCAGCAAAGTTCCGTGCAGTTGCTGCAATTGAGAAGACTCACGAAGAGCGCTACTTGAAGCTTCTTAACAACATTGATATGCAAACCGTTTTTGAGAAGAGCGAAATGACTATGTGGGAATGCCGCAACTGTGGCCATCTTGTTGTAGGCAAGCAAGCTCCAGAGATTTGCCCCGTATGCGTTCATCCACAAAGCTACTTTGAGGTTCGCGCAGAAAATTACTAAGCTGATGTAATGACAGTGATTGTACCTGCCCTTTTGCTTGAAGGGTAGGTACTTTTTTGTCTTATGCATTAGAGCTTAGCGAAGCGCTTATGTTGTATTGAGTAGAGAAAGTACAATAAATTGCGAGGCAGGTCGCCAAATATCATCGAATGGGTAAAGCACTTGTTTTTTCTGTTGCGCTATAGAGGCGTTTACCGAAAAAAGTGTTGTTAAGATATAATTTTGGGTACAATGACCTGAGGGAATTAGCAATATTCTTTAAGTTTTGTAGGTATTCACAACCTGATGAGTAAGCGAGTATCTTTTGAAAGGAGATACGCATGGCAATCAAAGTAGGCATTAATGGGTTTGGCAGGATTGGACGTTTGGCATTTCGTGCAATGGCTAAAGATCCCGCTATTGAGGTTGTGGCAATTAACGACCTAGGAAATATCCCAACAATGGCTCATTTGCTTAAATATGACTCGGTTCATGGTCGTGTATTCGACAGTATTGAAATTACCGACGAAGGTTTTATTGTTGATGGGGCAGCTATTAAAGTGCTTTCAGAGCGCGAACCCGGAAATCTTCCTTGGGGTGAACTTGGGGTAGATGTTGTTGTTGAATCCACTGGTTTTTTCACCGATGCTAATAAGGCAAAAGCGCATATTGAAGCTGGAGCTAAAAAGGTTATTATTTCTGCACCTGCTAAAAATGAGGACATTACCATCGTTTTAGGTGTAAATGAAGGAGATTATGACAAAGAGAAGCATCACATTATCTCTAATGCATCTTGCACAACCAACTGTCTCGCTCCTTTTGCAAAGGTCTTGATGGACAATTTTGGCATTAAGCGTGGATTCATGAATACTATTCATGCCTTTACTAATGACCAACAGATTCTTGACCTTCCTCACTCAGACCTTCGTCGTGCTCGTTCGGCCTCTATGTCAATGATTCCAACTACTACGGGTGCTGCTCGTGCCGTGTCTCTTGTATTGCCTGAGCTCAAAGGAAAGCTTGATGGATTTGCAACGCGCGTTCCTACGCCAGATGGATCAATGGTTGACCTTACGGTAGAGCTTGATAAGCCTGCAACTATCGAAGAGATTAACGCAGCTATGAAAGCAGCTGCTGAAGGACCTATGGAAGGCGTGCTTGAGTATATCGAAGATCCTATAGTTTCAATCGATGTTGTAGGAAATCCTCATTCTTCGGTCTTTGATAGCAAACTCACCATGGTTCTTGGCGGAGAAGGCACCTTTGTTAAGTGTATCTCTTGGTATGACAACGAGTGGGGTTATTCAAACCGCGTAAAAGATCTTGTTAAAATTTTGTTCTAGTTTCAATTTTGGCGGATAACTATTCAGTGGTTATCCGCTTTTTTATATAGGAGTATTTATGTCTGATATAAAAAGCATCGATGAATTAGATGCTTCAGGTAAGCGTGTTTTGGTTCGCGTTGATTTTAATGTTCCCATTAGTGAGGGAATCGTAACGGATGCCACCCGTATAAAAGCAGCTCTACCAACCATTCAAAAGCTGCAGGATCAAGGCGCTCGCATTATTTTGATGAGCCATCTCGGTCGTCCCTCTGGGGCAGGATACGAAGAAGAGTTTACCTTGCGTCCGGCTGCTCAAAAGCTTGCAGAGCTTCTTGGTATGTCAGTTGATTTTGCTGAAGATACGGTTGGTGATAGCGCAAAAAGAAAGGCCTTTGAGCTTCTTGACGGAGAGATTCTTGTGTTGGAGAATCTTCGCTTCGATGCACGTGAAAAGAAAAATGATCCCGTTTTTTCCGAGGAGCTTGCCTCGTTAGGTCAGGTGTATGTTAATAATGCCTTTGGTACTGCTCATCGCGCACATGCATCAACTGTAGGAGTTGCTTCGCTTTTGCCCTCGTATGCAGGTTACCTTCTCTTGCGTGAGGTAGATATCTTGCACAGTATGCTCAAATCACCTCGGAGGCCTTTTGTTTCTATTGTAGGCGGCTCCAAGGTTTCTGACAAAATTAAAGTTATCGATGCGCTTATGAATGTCTGCGACACGCTAATTATTGGTGGGGGCATGTGCTTTACGTTTTTGCTTGCTCAGGGATATTCGGTGGGAACCTCACTCAAGGAAGAGGACTGGGTGGCACGCGCAAAAGAAATGCTTGATCAGGCAGAATCACGCGGCGTAAAGCTTTTACTTCCTGTTGATGTGGTTTGCGCAGATCGCTTTGCTGAAGATGCTCGTACGCAAATAGTTTCGGTTGATGCTATACCTGACGATATGATGGGTCTTGATATTGGCCCTGAAACGTCTCGACTGTATTCTGAAGCATTGGCTGATGCTCAAACGGTATTTTGGAATGGCCCTATGGGTGTTTTTGAGATGAAAGCTTTTGAAGCAGGAACAAAAGCTGTTGCACTTGCGGTGGCTCAGAATACTGATGCAGATTCTATTATCGGAGGCGGAGATAGTGTTGCTGCAGTTAATAAATTTGATTTAGCCGACTGTATGACCTTTATTTCTACAGGCGGTGGCGCATCTATGGAATTGGTTCAAGGTGAAGCTCTTCCTGGTGTAGAGGCTCTCAAATGAAAGGAACTGGTATGACTCGTATCCCTTTGATGGCAGGCAATTGGAAAATGAATAACACGTTGGGAGAGGCGGTAGTTCTTGCTCAGCAAATTTCCAATCAATATGATAAATATACGTGGGGAACGGATGTAGAGATAATCGTTTGTACTCCAAGCATTAATCTAAAGCCAGTTAAAACGGTTTTTGATTTTGATCGCTCTAAAGTTAGTGTTGGTGCTCAAAATATTCATTGGGAGGCCTCGGGAGCCTTTACGGGAGAAATCTCTGTTCCCATGATTAAAGAATTAGGTTGCGTATGTTCAATCGTTGGGCATTCAGAGCGAAGAGAACTTTTTGGTGAGACTAACGAGCAGGTCAACCTTAAGATAAAGGCACTTCTGGCATCAGGATTATTTGCGATTGCGTGTGTGGGAGAGTCTCTTTCTGTTCGCGAAGAAGGGACAACAAAAGAGTATGTCTGTGCACAGGTACGTGCAGCTTTTGCTGGTGTTGATTCACTCGATGCAGCAAAATGTGTTGTTGCCTACGAGCCCATTTGGGCAATTGGCACTGGTCGTACGGCAACGCCTGAACAGGCAGAAGAAGTTTGTCTTTCGATCAGAGAAACGCTGACAGAACTTTACGGTGAAGAAATTGCGCAAGGTATGCGTATTCTTTACGGCGGCTCAATGAATGTGGGAAATGTTGACGCGCTTTTAGCTCAGCCCAATATCGATGGTGGTTTGATAGGCGGAGCTTCACTTGAGGCAGCCTCGTTTGTGAATCTTATTGAGGCTTGTTTGTAATGAAGGAGCAAATTGTTTCAACAGGTAGCTTAAAGGCAAGTAGTATCCCTGCATGCTTGATTATTATGGACGGTTATGGTCTTTCGGATGCGAGCGAAGGTAATGCTATCTCGCTCGCGCAAACACCTTGTCTCGATAGACTTTTTGAAAACTATCCATGGACAACTCTTGCAGCTTCAGGTGAGGCTGTGGGGCTCCCCGTAGGGCAAATGGGTAACTCAGAGGTAGGTCATCTTAACATTGGAGCAGGTCGTATTGTTTTTCAAGAGCTCACTCGCATTAATAAAGCCTGCGAAGAGGGCTTGTTAAGCGAAAATGAATCGCTGAAACGTGCTTTTAATGCGGCATCAAAGCCAGATGCAGCCCTTCATGTCATGGGACTTTTGTCAGATGGGGGAGTTCATTCCACCTGCGGTCACCTGTATGCGCTTTTGGAGGCCGCTAAGGGTGCGCAAGTTCCACAGATCATACTCCATTGCTTCATGGATGGTCGCGATGTATCGCCCACAAGTGGTGTTCGCTTTCTTAAGGAGCTCAATGAAGAGATAGAGTCACTTTCTTGTGATAGTTGCACAATAAGTATTGGTAGTATTAGTGGTCGTTACTACGCGATGGACCGCGATTGTCGTTGGGATAGGGTCGAACGTGCCTATGGCGCAATAGTAAAGGCTAATCCGCTGAGTAATAAAACAGCAACAGAAATCATCAATTTAGCCTACAAAGAAGGTATTACCGATGAGTTTATTGAACCCGTTGCGCTTACTGCGCGTGGTGTCAAAGATGGCGATGCGGTGGTGTTCTTTAACTTTAGGCCAGATCGCGCACGAGAAATTACCCGTACATTCGTTGACAGAGAATTCGAGGGCTTTTCTAGAGAGGTATTCCCTCATGTGTGTTTTGTTTGCTTAACGGAATACGACAAAACTATTCCTGCTTCTGTTGCTTTTCCAAAGGAATTTCCGGAAATGGTGTTGGCTGATGTCTTGACGCAAGCAGGTCTCACTCAGTACCACATTGCTGAAACTGAAAAATATGCTCACGTAACCTTTTTCTTTAATGGTGGACTTGAACAACCAAAAGAAGGGGAAAAACGCGTTTTGATTCCTAGTCCGAAAGTCGCCACCTATGATTTACAGCCCCGCATGAGTGAGCCAGAGGTTGCTGCTACCTTGGTGTCAGCAATTGATTCCGATGAGGCGGATGTCTACATCGTGAACTTTGCTAATCCAGACATGGTGGGGCATACGGGGATTATTCCTGCGGCCATTGAAGCGGTAGAGGCAGTTGATTCTGGCGTTTCAAAGGTGCTTGAAGCTTTAGAGGAAAAAGGTGGATTTGCGCTTATCACCGCCGATCACGGAAATGCCGATAAAATGCTAGAAGAGGATGGATCTCCTTTTACTGCACATACGTGCGCGCCAGTGCCTATGATTCTGGTTGACTATAGGAATGATTCACCTGGCTTAAGTAAGAGAACTGGAGCTTTGTGCGATATTGCTCCAACACTTCTTGAACTTTTGGGGCTCCAGATTCCTAAAGAAATGACAGGTCGGAGTCTTCTTGTAAAACCTTAGCCTAAAGTTTATCGAATTTCATTTGTTGGAAGATGATTAGATGCCATCGGTGAGGGTGAAGATATTTTTCTTGTCCGCTCTTGAAATATTCGGTATACTAGATAAATTGTATACGTGTTGCTTATCAATGAAAGAAGTTTTATTTTGAATGCACTTTTAATCACTACTATTATTTTACTTATTGCCTCAGGTGTTGGACTTATTGTTTTTATCTTGCTTCACTCTGGAAAGGGTACGGGTATTTCAGACATGATTGCAAGCTCGGTCTATTCAACTCAAACCGGAACAAGTATTGTAGAAAAGAATCTTGACCGCATTACAATAGTATTCGCAGCGATTTTTATGATTTCACTCATTGTTTTAATGATTATTTACCCTCATGGATCTTTTGCTTAAAAAAGTTGAAATTTCTCTTCCTTTTAGGCGATTATTCGGGTAGAATTACCCCCGTTGCTTTTTAGCAGCTACGTCGGAGTGGTGGAACGGCAGACACGCTAGCTTGAGGTGCTAGTGCCCGTAACGGGTGTGCGGGTTCAAATCCCGCCTCCGACACCAGTAAGTTCAAGGAGAGCACATGCTCTCCTTTTTTTGTTTTCTCGTTTGAATTGAAAGATAGTCATGTCTCAGTCATTTACTACACGAAATTCTTTATCTGATCGCACGCGAGCGGTGCGCCGTGTTTTATGGACAATCCTTTTTCTGAACTTGTTGGTAGCCGCAGCAAAATATGGCTATGGATCAATAATTGGTTCAGCATCGATGCAAGCTGATGGTATTCATTCAGTATTTGATTCAGCGGGAAATGTTGTGGGTCTCATTGGGATTTCAATTGCCTCACGCCCTGCAGATGGCGGACATCCTTATGGGCATGCAAAATTTGAAACGTACGCAAGCGTAGCAATCGGTATTTTATTGCTTTTTGCTGCTTTTGAGGTGGGTACTTCTGCCTTCGATAAGCTTATACATCAAACGTATACTGCAGAAGTTGATTTACTTTCTTTTGTGGTTATGCTGGGGACCCTTGCTGTTAATATTGCGGTGACAGTTTATGAGCGTAGGCAAGGTAAGCGTTTGAAAAGCGAAATCCTATCCGCCGATGCAAGTCATACACTATCAGACGTTATGGTTTCCGTAGGAGTTATCATTGGTTTGGGGCTTGTCGCCCTGGGTTTTCCAGCGGCAGACCCCATCATGGCATTAGTAGTTATGGTGGCAATTCTTGTAACCGCTATTAGTGTTTTTAAGCAAGCCTTAGCTACTCTTTCGGATGAAGCCCGCCTTTCTGAAGAAGAGGTGGTGCAAGTAGTTTGTGCTTTGTCTAAGGTTGAGGATGCGCATAGAATTCGAACTCGAGGAACCGAGGGAGAAGTTTATATCGACTTACATGTTTTGGTTAATCCTCAGATGACAGTAGAATCAGCACATACGCTGGCCAATGAGGTAGAGATGCAATTATTCAAGCATTTTCCAAGTGTTGCGGACGTCTTAGTTCATATTGAGCCTGATGACGGACATAAGGAGTAAGAATTTTGAAACAAAAAGTCTTTTTGTTTGATGTGGGGGCTACTTTGCTTTACCCAGATCCACCCATTGCTCAGGTTTTTGAACGGGTAACACAAAAGCGCGGCCATCAAATATCGTTAGCGGATATCGAACAACATATCCCAGTAATTAATGCTTATTACGAAGACGAATATGCTCGAGATGGTGATTTTTGGTGCTCACATGAAGGCTCTGTTGCTATTTGGCTCGATCAGTATCGCTATTTAGCACATTTGACAGGGGTGGCACATGACGCAGAGGGAATAGCAAGGGAAGTCCATAGTGGCTATTCTTCAGCTAGTCACTGGGCACTGTTTCCTGATGTTGTAGCGTGTCTCCGCGGTTTAAAGCATGCTGGTTTTACGTTAGGTGTTGTATCAAATTGGGATGCAGGGCTTGAAAATCTTCTACGTGAGCTTCACCTTCTCCCATATTTTGATGTTGTGATTTCTTCTGCGGTAGTTGGATACAGAAAACCTAATCCCGTTATTTTTAAGCTAGCGCTTGAGAGTTTACAGGTTGCGCCCGATGAATGTATTCATATTGGTGATAATATTGATGCAGACGGCAATGGGGCGCATGCTACGGGCATTACGCCACTGATTATTGATAGAGGGGCAAACGTGACTGAGTGTCCCTACAGGCGCATCTCAAGTCTTCTTGAAATTTTAGAAAAGTAAAATATTTGTATACTTGAGATATTTGAGTATAGTAGTGTATAGTTTACCACCGTGCCCTTGTAGCTCAGGGGATAGAGCGTCTGCCTCCGGAGCAGAAAGCCGCAGGTTCGAATCCTGTCAAGGGCACCAGAGAACGTTGTGAGGCGAAACAAGCGTTGAACCTCGTTTTTGCAGGTGATACATGAGGCGTTGTTACAGTGTTATCTGCTCGGAAAGTCTCAGTGATTTTCTTGTCAAAGCAAGCGCTCGATTAATAGAGAGTTAGTGCCCGATGCTGTGACCTATTGATTTTGAGCTGTTATCTAGATTTAAAACATTGATCGAACTTGTAAGTGTTTTCATCGTGTCTATAACTTCCGAGTCGTCTATGGGGTTGTCGTTTAAAATATGATAAGTCATTAAAGCGATCATGCCAGATAGAACATATTCCAAAATATACTCAGTATTATTTGAGGTGTCGTTAACTTTTAGGAATGCGGCAATAGAAGGTTTTAAGGTGTTTTTCAGCTTGTAGGTAAATGCGGGATCGCCATGTTCCGAAAGCAATATTCGTAAGTACTTTTTCTTTTTGTCAAAATATTCTAAATGGTTGGTATCTTTAAGTGGTCTTCCTGCTAAAACCTCAGGAATATCGTTAGCGTTTGGCAATAGATTGTCTTCAAGTTGTTCAAGAACATCATATACGTCGGTAAAATACGCATAAAAAGTACTTCTGTTGCAAGCTGCTTTTAAACAAACTTCTTTTACCGTAATTTTTTCAATTCTTTTATTCTCATAGATGTTCCAAAAAGCATCTATAATCTCTTGTTTTGTTTCTCGCTTGGCCACAAAGAATCCTTTCCAACAGATGCAGGGAAGTTGTTGATTGAATTGATGGAGGGGCAGTGTTACGTTAATAAGCGACACAATGTTGGATTATATAGTATTTAGCTTTAGAGGTGAGTAATGGAATTTATAACAAATGCCCAAAGCCGCGCAATAAATAAAATTTCAAAAATAGAATCAAACGATTTTTCGAAGCCAAAAGGAGTTTTTCCGAAACGAAAATTCAAACTTAAAGATATTAAAAAGATGATAGAAAATAGAGAAAAAGTTTCACCAACTTTACGTTCCGTTATTAAAACTCCTGGAGTAATTAAAAAACATAACCCAAAAGCAAAATACGCTGAGTGTATTACTCAAAAACAGTTTTATCGCCTCGATAGCTATATCAGAGAAGAGCTTGGTATGGATAGTTGGGGTGTTTGCACTTTCGAGGAAAAAGAAATTTTTAAAGGTGATGCTATTCCTTACAAAAATATTATAGTGATGTCTCAGCATATGGATAGCAAAGAATTTGTCTTAGAAAGTTTACCGAATATGGAATGTATGATTGAGGTGATGAGAGTTTATGGCAATACTGGCATTGCTAGCATTCGTGTGGCTGAATTGCTCCGAGAAATGAACATTGGAGCAGTGCCGAATCATAGTTTAGGTGGCAATATTGACTACACTAAAGCAGGGTTTAAGGCAAATCTAGGTTACATAGGTAAACACGGCATGCTCATAACTCCACATAGCGGGCCTTGTAATCGACTAAGCATAGTGTATACCAGTGTCGAGAATCTTAATGATTATTTAGACAATGATGAGGATTTTTCAGAGGGTAGTGATTTTTGCGAAAAGTGCGGTATGTGTGTCAAGTTTTGTCCCTATGATGCCATTTACCAGGAATCAAAAGTCGATAAAAATGGTCATGTAGAGTGCATTTCAAATGCTAAGTGTGGAAGCGGATTTGCGAAGTATGGCTGTGGAGTATGCATAGCTGTTTGTCCAGCAACAAGCCAGAAGACAAAACAACATGAGAAGTAAAATGCGATAGAGCTTCCTGGGGAGATCAGTATGGTTGCTAACTCGTGCGTTCATAGAGGTAGAGGTGTTGGTGGTGTGTATTGAGCGAGAAGAATTAAGATTGAAAATCAGCTCTTGTATAGAACTGGTTTTTCTGAATTCTACAGAGCGGATAAAACTGCAAGTAATTTAGAAAGTTTCACTAAAAAATCTTTCTAAAAAATAAAAGTTTTTCTTCAATCTTATAATATGTTCTGGTAAACTTACTGCTCGCTGGAACGCTTCGATTGGTTTCATCTGGTAATCATGGGCGATTAGCTCAGGGGGAGAGCACTACCTTGACACGGTAGGGGTCACAAGTTCAAATCTTGTATCGCCCACCATGATATTTAGCTCCTGTGCGCAATGGCGTACTTAAGGAACTTATTCAGGACTTATTTTCTAACATAAAATCTGAAGTTGCTCGGGATATGTATTGCTTACGTAGTTAAAATGCATTAGGTACTGTATCTATATGGATACATATAACCTTACATTATCTCAAAAACTTTTATAAAAATCACCCCTAAAAAATGCAATTATTGTTTGTTATTATTATATCAAGGTGGGAGTCTGTATAAAAGGACACAGCAGCCCTAATGACAATTACTCCCACCGGTTTACTGCTTTTTCCAAGTGAAGACATTCTCTCAGTGTTCAAAATTTCTTTTTATAAAACTATGAACAAGTCTTATGAGAGGACATGTACTAGGTAATGTTGTACCGACTTTAACTATTGGCGTAAAACCGTTGAACTCTTATTACATCGCGTACAATAGTTTCCTGATCTGACATGCTAAAATTTTAAAACTCTTAGCAATTTAGATAGGTGATTTGCTTGTTATTATTCCCATTTGATTATTTAGGAACCAAAAGAGATTCTTTGTCGCTCGAACAAGAATTTTTTGATAGCAATATTCTTTCAACTTTTGTTGAATCGATTTCTTCAGAGCCTTCATTTGACTCAGCAATCACCGGTTTACTTATCTTTTTTTATGCGGACCCTTTTACAAGAACGATAAATTCAGGACTTGAATTTATAACAGAGACTCTCCATATCAATATATCTGTTTTTTCAGGTACGATTTTTCTTCTAATTCTTTTTATTTTTACGCTATATTTTTTTCTTTCAAGAAGAGCTACATTACGTCTCATTGAAGAGCAAAAAAGGACTCAAGAAGCGCTCAATCGTGCGCAGGATGCAAGTTTTGCTAAAGGCGAATTTCTTGCTCGTATGTCACATGAAATACGAACACCAATGAACGGCATTATGGGTATGACCGAAATTGCTATGAAAAACATTGGTGATGATGAAAAGGTCAGATACTCGCTAAATAAAGTGTCGGATTCAAGCGCTCATTTGCTCAAGCTCATCAACGATATCTTGGATATGAGTAAAATCGAGAGCGGTAAGATAGAGATTAATCATGAGATATTTGACTTTCGCGCTTTTATTGAGATGCAAACAACGCAATTTAAAGTGCAGGCAAAAAAGAAGAGTATACATTATGAGACGATACAAAAGAATTGCTTGCCCGCGTATTTGATAGGTGACTCATTAAAGCTTAGTCAAGTACTCATAAATTTAATAGGAAATGCATTTAAGTTTACGCCAAAGAAAGGCAGCGTAACGCTGAACGTTGAGAAGTTAGATGTAGAGAAGAGGCTTGCTTTTGACAACACACTTCACGAGAAGTCTAAAGTTTGGATAAAGTTCAGTATTGTTGATACGGGATGCGGTATTGAATCAACTCATTTGCAAGATATTTTTGGATACTTCAACCAAGGAGATGTGCACGTTGCGCAAAGGTACGGTGGAACTGGTTTAGGTCTTGCGATAACAAAAAATCTTGTCGAAATGATGGGTGGCACGATTAAGGTAAAAAGTGAGCTACAGAAAGGTTCAGAATTTACCGTGATGTTACCTTTAGAGCGGGCCGTTGCTTCGGAACTTCAGGGTGACAGTTGTAGTCAGTGTACAGAAATAATGAATTACGATAAGCCCCCAGATTTCTCCCATATACATATTCTCTTGGTTGAGGATAATGAATTGAATTGTGAAATAGCCTGTGACATGCTAGAGAGCGCAGAGGCGGAAGTGCTCGTAGCTCATTCGGGCAAGCAGGCGATTGAGGAGTTCTCAAAATCCCCAATCGGTCACGTTAATCTAATTCTTATGGATATACAGATGCCTGGCATAGATGGGTATGAGACAACCAGGAAAATCAGAAGCCTATCAAGACCAGATGCGAATAAAATACTAATCGTTGCCATGACCGCTAATGCTTTTACGGAAGACGAAAAAAGAAGCAGGGAAGCAGGTATGAATGCACACCTAAGTAAACCGCTTGATCGCTCTCGTGTGTATAGAATTCTGAAAGAATTGATTGAGTCTCAAGGGAATTAACAGCAAAAGAGTCTAAAAGATATGGTTTGCAAGATATATATACCGAGCACGGTAGAAGTTGTTGTTCGATTTTGTGTTTACTAAATTGTCAGGAAGACCATAGTAATTGTATATTGTTGTAGTGAAGTGAGTACAACTTAAAGATGACCTTTAAAAAAGTTAAAAGTTTTCAAAATTTCTCTTGCATTGTCTCAAATCTTTTGTAATACTGTTCAAGCTGCTTTTCGAGAGACAGCAAAACAGAAGTCCCCATAGTCTAGAGGTCAGGATGCGGCCCTTTCAAGGCTGAGACACGGGTTCGATTCCCGTTGGGGGCACCAAACGTTCACAGCCGAATCACATTGATTCGGCTGTTTTTTGTTTTCCACTGTATACCGTAAGGAACCATACTGACATGACAGATATTGTTGAAATAGAGCGCATGGGATACGGTTTTGAGGCCATCGGTCATCTGAGTAGCGGAAAGACTGTTTTTGTCGAGGCGGCTGCTCCGGGCGACATAGTTCAGATAGAAATTGTAGAAGAAAAATCTTCCTTCGCGCGTGCTCGTATTGTTTCCTTGAAAGAAGCTTCACCGATCCGCTGTAATCCTTTATGCAATCAAGTGACGGTATGCGGAGGTTGTCCTTGGGCTCATCTTTCCTATGAATATCAATTAGAGGCCAAGGCAAAAAATGTTGCTTCATCACTTCTCCGTACGGCGAAATTTTCACGTGAGCGAGTAGAGGAACTTGTCAAACCTTGCTTGGCAAGTAAAAGAGAATGGGGTTATCGAAATAAGTTAGAATTGGCTGCCGGCCTCAATGATAGAGGAGACTTTATTCTAGGTTTCCATAAAGAGAGAACTCGGGAGATTGTTGGACTTGGGTCGTGCCCGCTTGCGCATAAATCAATAGCAATGGCTCCTAAAGCCCTTCAGGGAGCGCTTCGCTTTGCACAGGGCTCTCAAGACTTGGGAATCTTTCGGGTGGGTGTTCGTTCGAGTGTTCGCACGGGAGATACTGAAATAGCTCTCTGGACAAAACCGGGTGTTTTTCCTCGTTCTCATGTTGCTAAAACGCTGAAGAGTGCTTTAAAGAACTCCAGTATTGTTCGTGTTATTGCAAATCCAGGCAAAGCGCGTCAAGTAAAGGGTGTCGAGTCTTTGGATGGGAAAGGATGCTGGCAAGAAGAATTATTAGGTAATAC
Source organism: uncultured Eggerthella sp. (assembly GCA_964369725.1). Lineage (GTDB taxonomy): Bacteria > Actinomycetota > Coriobacteriia > Coriobacteriales > Eggerthellaceae > Paraeggerthella. The sequence continues at coordinate 17,424 of CAYJGC010000016.1, read as the reverse complement.
TTTTCTTACTAGTGCACCTTCCTTCTTTCAAGTTAATACCGCACAAGCCGAAAATCTTATGAGAACAGTAATCGATATCTTAGATGAAGGCGACTCATTAAACGGTGCATTCGTTGCTGACTTGTATGCTGGTGGAGGAACCTTCTCAATACCTCTAGCTAAGGCTGGTGCTGACGTGGTTGCTGTAGAGTCTGCGGGTTCTTCGGTGCGCGATTTAAGACGAAATGCGGAAATCAACGGTGTTGATGTTGAGATAATTGGAGGAGATGCTGCACGCGAGTTGCCAGATCTTGGAGAGCTGGATGTTCTCGTTGTTGATCCGCCGCGTAGTGGTTTGGCAGATGGGGTGATCGAGAGCATAGCGGCGGCTGCACCAAAAAAAGCTGTATATGTGAGTTGTGACCCTGCTACGTGGGCGCGTGACGTTGTGCGTTTTGAAAATCAAGGCTATAAATTGACATACGTTCAACCGGTAGATCTTTTTCCTCAAACATACCATGTTGAAGTCGTAAGTATGTTTGAACGTGGGTAAAGGAAGTTTCTGCGCCTTCTTCATCCGCAATGCGGCATGTTTTTAACTTTACATGGATGTTCAAAAGTTTTTTTAGCTCTTGGTAGGTTACCCTGTTAGAATAACTACGGTATGCAAAAATGCAAAGAACGTACAATGTAATTTATAATCTAGAAAAGAGGAGCTAACATGGCTTTGTACACTCCACAATATCAGCCTTCAGGCGAAGAAATTGCTATTATTAAAACCTCAAAGGGAAATGTTCGCGTTCAACTGACGGGTAAAGATGCACCTGTCCATGTTGGAAATTTTGTCGAGCTTGCAACCCAGGGATTTTATGATGATTTGAAGTTTCATCGCTATGTTCCTGGATTTGTAATTCAGGGTGGCTGTCCGAATACCCGTGAGCTATCTTCTGAAGAGGTAGCTTCAGCCGGTTCTCGCGCTGGTCTCGGTACAGGTGGTCCTGGACACAATATTAAAGAAGAGTTTACAACCAATCCCAATAACGAGCACCGCGATGGAACTCTTGCAATGGCTCGTTCGCAAAATCCGGATTCAGCTGGTTCTCAGTTTTATCTATGCTTGGGTGATCAGCCCATGCTCGATTCAGGTTATACCGTATTTGGGCAAACGCTTGAAGGTATAGATGTTATCGCTCAATTGCGCGTTGGTGATGTTATTGAGGGCATTGAGATTGAAAATGCAGTGCAGTAGCATCTAAAACACCATTTGCTAGGAAATGAAGGAAACACATGAATAGAGAGTTATTCCTGCAAGCGCGTGGACTGTATGCGCGCAAAGATTATAACGGAGCTTTGGCGGCATATACTCAATGCCTTCAAGACACCAGCAGTCCACTTGTTCCTGGAGAGATGGGGCAGCTGTATCATCAAATTGGCAACTGCCTTATTAAGCTTCGCAATCCTAACGAAGCTATTCAGTCGTATCTTTTGGCTACGTCAGATGAGGCGTATGATGCATTTGGTTCAGTAAATTGTAATCTTGGTATGGCTTTTGCCGCGCTTCAAGATTATGAAAACGCCATTAAGTACTTTGAAGTGGCGGTGTCTGATTCTCGCTATGATGCACCTTACAAAGCTTACACTGGTATGGGAAGTGCGCTGCTTAAACTGGGTAAATCGGCAGAAGCAGGTGTAGCTTTTCGTGAAGCAGCTCTTGATGAAAAGAACCCTGATCCTACCAAGGCATTACTTAATCTTGGCATATGTTTTATGGCTTTGGGACGCGCACAAGACGCTGTTGCGTCTTACGAGAGTGCACTTCAGTTTGACATGAATCATGACACCCGAAATAAGCTTAATGCAAACTTGGGTCAAGCTTACGTCGCTGATGGACAAATGCAAAAGGCAACTTCAGCATTTGAAGAGGCTATTGCCGATAAAACTTATTATTTGTCAGATTCTGCCAGTGTTGACTATCAAAGAGCCATTGCGGCGATTTCTCAAGGAGCCTCTGACGTTACGCGGGCAATGACTCCTGTATCTTCGGTAGATATGTCTGGTCTTGATATTGGGTCTGACGGAATGATGATGTATCCAGAGCAGGAATCTTATGGCGTCGATTCCCAAGATCAATACTATTACACTGATCCGTATGCTCAAGAGGCTTATTCAGGTATGCCAGTTGAACAGGATCGTTTCTTTAATCAGAGCGAAGAAGAGCTTGAGAAGTGGTCAAAAGGCTTAGCAAAGCAAGACCGTAAACGACGCAACGTAGGACTGAAGATTTTCCTTACCTTTGTCGTTTTGCTTGTGATAGCTTTAGGAGCTGCTGTGTTCTTGTACACGCAAGGATATGGATATCCTACACAAGAAACTGTTGTTGAGGAGCTGTTTACTGATCCAGCCTCAGCTTCCTCAAGTGTTTTTTCTAGCGGGGTAGATGCAGAGAGCATTGTGGAAATGACTAATATTGTGGTTCAAGATTCCAATATGGTAATAGACGGTGTTGATAGGTCAATGAGTGATTCTACGGTATATGTAACAGCCTCCACTCCAGAAGGTGGAAGTGTTCAGTATGTGGTTTCTTTAGTTCGAGATGTAGTAGGTTGGAAAGTTTCGCAAGTAGAGTTGTTTTTCCCTAGCCAGGGTTAATAATATTATTAAAGAAAGGTGTCAAGCAATGGGAATTCAGAAAACATATAGCATGATTAAGCCCGATGGCGTCCGTAACGGTCACATTGGAGAGATTGTTAATCGTTTTGAGCGCGCTGGATTAACTATAGAGCGCATGGAGCTCGGTATGGTTACTGCAGAGCAGGCACAGGCAAATTATGTAGAGCATGAAGGCAAGCCTTTCTACGATGGGCTTATTTCGTACATCATGAGCGGTCCGGTTGTTAAGATGGTTGTTTCCGGTGAAGGGTCAGTTTTGAAGTGTCGCGCTCTTATGGGTGCCACTAACCCGGCAGATGCAACCCCCGGCACTATTCGTGGTGACTTTGGTCTCACCATGGATGAAAATGTCATCCATGGATCAGATTCTCCCGAGTCTGCTGAGAGAGAGATTGGTATCTTCTTTGCGTAAGTGCTAGCGCAGTCTAGATTTAAATCCCCTCTTAACGCAGATAAGAGGGGATTTTCTTTTCCATAGGTATGTAACCCCAGACGAGAATGGACGGAAACATGCTCTATCGTGTTATAGACGCAACAGAGTTACCGTCGCTGGTGTCAGCGTTTATGGAAGGCTATGAAGTAGTAGCTCCTGTCAAAAGTGACGAGGGGCATGTATTTCAAGCTATTGCTACGCCAAGTGACATGGATTTGAGTTATCAAACCACGCAAGCATCGCCAAAGAAATACTTGTTGCCACCAAAAGAAACGTTGATGACGTTTGATGTGAGTGACAACCGAGTTACAGAATTTGAGGCGGAAATCACGCCACGAGTGATTTTTGGTGTGCACGCATGCGACATCAATGCTATCAATCGCTTAGATTTGGTTTTTAGAGATGGCCGTTACCCTGATCCTTACTATACTGCGCGCAGAAATGCTACGCTTATCGTTGGAGTTAGCTGCTCGCCAACTTCTACCTGTTTTTGTCATTTATGGGACGCAGACGAAGCTCGCTTTGGCTATGACTTGTTCCTTCAAGATTTGGGTGACAAGTATCTCGTTAGCATCTCAAGTGCCGAAGCTGCAAATGTCTTAAATGCAGCATGTAATCCTCGTGAAGCAACCGACGAAGAGCGTATAGCGTTTCGTCAGGCTGCGCGCGCTCGCCAGGAAGCCTTTGATTCTTCAATTCCTGACATTCAGGATGTTGCAATGCTTATGGATGCTTTCCATCAAGATCCCTATTGGGAAGAATTTGGCGGTGCATGTCTTTCATGTACTGCTTGCTCTGCAGTCTGTCCTACGTGCTTTTGCTTCGACATTCAAGACACGTATTCTATTGACGGTAAAGCGGGCACGCGCGAGCGTGTTTGGGATGCTTGTACTTCACCAGAGTTCGCTTTAGCTGCTGGAAATCACAACTTCCGCGGTCGCGCTAGTGAGCGTGCGCGTCATCGTATGTACCACAAGCTTAATGGCTTCTTAGCAAATCACGATCGTATGCTTTGTGTTGGCTGCGGTCGATGCGTAACTGCTTGTAAAGCCAATATCAATCCCATTGAAGTATTGAAATTCTTCGAGAGGAAGGGGGCTGAAGATGTCCAATAATCTTGTTACGCCAACGTTGCAAGTCTATCCACTTACGAGTGGTCCGGCACCTCTGTCGGGTAGCGACATTATGGCAGCAAACCCTTATCGTCCTTGGCAAGCACGTATTACGTCGATTACGGAGCTCACTCCTACAGAAAAGCTTTTTGAATTTCGTTTGATTGATGAGCGTGTGCGTGATGCGTTTAGGCATGAGCCAGGCCAATTTGTTGAAGTTTCAATTTTTGGCGTTGGCGAAGCTCCTATCTCCATTTCTAGCTCACCTTCAAAGCATGGATTTATCGAGCTGTGCGTTCGTCGTACAGGGGCTTTTACTGAAAAGCTTCATCAAATGCAGTGTGGCGATGTTGTAGGCATCCGTGGACCTTTTGGTAGAGGATTTCCTTTTGAAGATATGAAAGGTCATGACATTTTGTTGGTAGCTGGTGGCTTGGGCATTGCACCTTTGCGCTCGCTCATTAACAATATTCATGACAACCGCGCCGATTTTGGCAAAGTAACTATCATTTACGGATCAAAGAACCCTTCTGAAGTTATGTTTAAAGATCAGTTTGAAATGTGGCGTCACCGCAAGGATTTTGATCTGTATCTTACCGTAGATAATCCAGATGATACTTGGGACGGGGAAGTCGGTTTGGTAACTCAGGCATTTGAAGGTCTTGAAATAGACCCAACAAATACCATAGGAGCTATTTGTGGACCCCCTATCATGTATCGCTTTGTTGTTAAAGAAATGCGCCAAAAAGGTATTACCTATGACAACATTTATATGAGCTTTGAGCGTCATATGAAATGCGGTATGGGTAAGTGCGGCCATTGTCAAATCGGTCATCAATATGTTTGTATTGATGGACCAGTATTTAATTATTGGGAAGCTAAGAACATCCAAGGATCAATCTAGAAAGGAGCGTAGTGATATGAGTGAAAATTGTGTAGCTGAGCCTACAGCGGCTCCTCGCGTTGTTTTTGCGGGATTAGCTAGCTGTTTTGGATGTCAAATTCAAATCACCAACGCTGAGGCATATCTGCTGGATATTCTTGGTCAGATTGATTTGCAGTATTGGCAGCTTGCATCGAGTGGGCACATGCCTGACGAATTTGATGTAGCAATCATAGAGGGTGCTGTTACCAACCAGGAATCTGTCAATACCGTTCGCTATTTACGTGAGCGTGCAGCAGTTGTTATAGCAATTGGTGCATGTGCGACAACTGCTGGCATTCCAGGTATGGCTGCAGATGGCTTTGAGGAGCGTGCGCAGCAGGTGTATGATCGCCTTCCAGAGGCTTGCGGAGAAATTATCTCTCCTCTTCCTGTGTCAGCAATCGTTGATGTTGATTACGAAGTTCGCTGCTGTCCTATTGACCCTATTGATTTTGTTGATGTCATGCAGCGTGCGTTGTATGGCTCAAACAAGGGTTTCGTTTCAAAGACCATGTGCGGTGATTGTAAGCGCAACGAAACCGATTGCTTCTTTGCGCAGGGTACTTTGTGCCTTGGCCTTGTGACAAGAGCTGGATGTAGTGCACGTTGTGTTAACTTGGGTCGTCCTTGCAACGGTTGTCGTGGTTTGTCTCCTGAGGCAAATATTGAATCAGCACGTGAATCTGCACAACGTTACGGAGTTTCTGTTGATCGTTTTGATAAAGCTCTAGAAATGTTCAATCAAGTCAATCCAGCCCTAGTGGCCAGCGAGTGAGGAGCAACTTATGACTAAGAGTGCCATACAGGTTGATCATATCGCACGCGTCGAAGGACATGGCAACGTACATGTTGTTATCGAAGACGGCGAAGTGAAAAAAGTTGAAATGAGTGTCGTTGAACCTGCTCGTCTTTTTGAGAGTATGATTGTTGGACGATATTATGAAGAGATTCCCTACGTTGCTTCACGTGTATGTGGTATCTGTTCTCCTACACACGTAGTAACTGATATTCTGGCAATCGAACGAATATTTGATGTTGAGGTTACCCCTCGTACGCATGCAATTCGTGAATTGTTAATTTATGGATCATATCTCCAGAATCATGCTTCTCATCTATTTGTTTTTGCGGCTCCTGACTTCGTCGGCTTAAAAAGCGTGTTCCCTCTTGCTGAGGCAAATCCAGAGCTCTTTAATCAAGCGTTGGCGTTGAAGGCATTGGGTAACGAGCTTTGTAATCGTGTCGGAGGTCGTAGCATTCACCCAATCACTGCGGTGATCGGAGGTTTTACTAATGAGCTTAAAGCTGAGGAGTATCTAGAGCTTGCGCAAAAAATGGATGCTATGAGAGATTTTGCTCTTGCAACCGTTGAACTTTTTGGCTCTTTCGAGACGCCAGATATTCAAACTGAAGGCGACATGATGGCTATGGTTGCGCCTAATCGTTATCCCATTTGCGATTCTCGTTCTGCGCGCTTCCTTGATGCTGGTGTAACTTTTGACGCTGATGATCTTGCGGAAGCAGCAGAAGAGTATACGGCGCCACATTCAAGCGCACTTCTTTCACGTGTTCGTAAGACGGGTAAGCCATACTTTGTAGGCGCTTTGGCTCGAACCAATGCTTCTTGGCAAAATCTCTGCCCAGAAGCGCAAGAGGCTGCTGGCAAGGCAGGCCTGGGTGTTCATGAGCGCAACCCTTACATGAATAATGTTGCACAAGCTGTAGAGCTGGTAGACGCTTTGGATCGCTGCATCGATTTGTGTCACAAGCTTGCAACTCCTGGGGCAATTGAGGGATCTAGTGTTCCGGTAGAATTTGAAGTAAAAGCTGGCAAAGGAACTGGATTTACGGAAGCTCCGCGCGGAACCGTTTTCCATAACCTTGAGCTTGATGAGAAGGGTTGCGTAGTACATGCAAGCATCGTAACTCCAACCGCTCAAAATGTGGCTAATCTCGAGGCTGATATGAGAATTTTAGCTGAGAAGCTTGTTGCAGAAAATTATGAGCAAGATGCAATCCAGCTTGAAATTGAGAAGCTTGTTCGTGCGTATGATCCATGCTTCAGCTGTAGCGTTCATTAGTTTTAGATTTATTTAAAACAAAATGCATTTAATTGGCGACCTGCGGGTCGCCAATTGCTTTATTGTGAAATTTTCATATTGTTGCCCTCATGAATTTTTTTGTAGCTTTAAACCCCTGTGATAGAATGACCACCTACATTAAGAAGTACGTGATAAATAACAAGGGGTTTTCCTTTATGTCTTTCTTGGATATGTTTTCTGGCATAGGTGGGCAAATGTCAACCGACATGGCCATCGACTTGGGTACAGCGAATACGCTGGTCGCAATTCCTGGCGAGGGAATTGTCGTCAACGAACCTTCGGTTGTTGCAATAGAGAAGGCTACTCACCGCGTTTTGGCAGTTGGTCATGAAGCAAAAAATATGATCAATCATACTCCGGATGCATTTTCTGCAGAGCATCCTCTTCATGACGGTGTCGTCGCAGACTATGACGTTACGGAAGCAATGATTTCTGCATTCATTAACAAGGCCGCACCTCGCAAATACCCTTGGCAAACTAAGCCTCGCATTGTTATCTGTATCCCCTGTGGAGCTACGTCAGTAGAAAAACGTGCTGTTTTTGAAGCTGCAGTGCAGGCAGGCGCTCGTCAGGCATATCTTATTGAGGAACCTATGGCGGCAGCTATGGGTGCAGATCTCCCTGTAACGGAACCTACGGGATCGATGGTTGTTGATATTGGTGGCGGTACTACCGAAGTAGCAGTCATATCTTTGGGTGGTATAGTTACTTCTTCGTCGCTTCGCCTTGCAGGTAATCGCATGGATGAAGCTATCGCTATGCATTTGCGTGATTTGCTCGGCATAAAAATTGGTGAACGTACAGCTGAGATTATTAAAATTAAAATTGGATCCATTCTCCCGTTCGAAGATGGCCGAGAGCGAGATATGGTTATTTCTGGGCAAGATGTTGTTACTGAACAGCCAAAAGAAGTTACCATTCAATCTGAAGACGTACGTCAGGCTCTAATAGCCCCTTGTGAAGAGATGGTAGTTCATATCAAGGAGACATTCAAAAAAACTAATCCAGACCTGGCATCTGACGTCATCCAGAATGGCATTCTGCTTACTGGCGGCGGTGGCTTGCTTTCTGGCCTTGACCGTTATTTAACTGACAAATTAGAAATTCCTGTTTGGGTAAGCGACACAGCTCTCACTAATGTAGTAATGGGTTGTCTTAAGGTTCTCGAGACGCCAACAGCCCTTAAACAGACGCTTATGCGTTCAAAATAGCACGGCTGCTTCTTTATGGTGCTTGATCTTAAGAAAAAGAGTTCTGCGTTTTCTCGCAGACTACTGTTTATTGGCTTGTTGATAGTTTGTCTTGTAGTGGCGGGCTTTTACTCTCGCGAAGACGACAACGGTCCTCTTCATACGGTTCAAGCTACGGTAGTAGGACTGTTTTCACCTTTGGGTTACGTGGGGTCTTCAATAGATTCTGCAACTGATGCGGTAGAGGAAGTCGCTACCGATGTTATGGCTGATGAAGACTCGCTCGTAGCACTGCGTGAATACAATGAAACGCTCGTGCAGCAATATACTCAAATGGAAGAGTACCGACTAGAAAACGAACGCCTACGGGCACTACTCGGATTGCAGGATGCGTATGACATTGAGGGAGTTAGCGCTCGTGTTATTGGTCGAAGTTCACATGCATGGGATCAGACAATAACCATCAATAAAGGTTCGAATGACGGAATAAGTACGGGACTTACCGTTATGGGCTCTTCAGGCGTGGTTGGTCAGGTTATTCAGGTAACTGCTTTTACGGCAGAAATTCGTCTGTTGACCGACCCTGATTCAGGCGCGGCAGCTATGATTCAGTCTAGTAGGGCAGAAGGTATTGTTTACGGAAGCCTTGAAGGATTGCTCTACTTGGAGAGCTTAGAAGATGGTGCAACAGTTCAGCTGGGTGATGTTGTCGTTACCTCAGGCTTGGGGGGAAGCTATGAAAAGGGACTTATCATTGGTACGGTAGTTCAGGTAAGTTCTAATCAGGGTGATTCCACGCAACGCATAGTGGTTTCCCCTAATGATACGGTCCAATCATTAGAAGAAGTTTTAGTGGTATTTGGTCTTGTACTGGAAGATAGTGAAACCGAGTAATGTTGTTTGACCGTCAGAAAATTATATTGATTATTGGTGCAGTTGCGGCAGTCTTATTGCAGCAGGTGATTGTACCTGCAATTTCAATTGGTTATGCTATGCCAAATCTTATTCTTGTCTATGTAGTTTTAGTTGGAATTTTGCTGCCAGGGCAGGTTGGATTAGTTTTACCTTTTGTTATGGGTTTGATTTATGACTGTACCGGAACTGGTCCGCTAGGCGTTACCTCGGCACTTTTTTTGCTTGTTACTTTTATAACTGCTCAAGTATTTTCATTACTAGACAATAGCTCACCTATTATGACTCTTTTTGTTTTTCTGCTTTCAATTGTGATTGTGGAAATGGCGTACTGTTTAATTTTGATATTCTTAGGACTACCGGTAGGTATTTTCGATGCTTTTCTTTATCGAACTATTCCTTGCTCCCTGTATGATTGCGTGCTGGGTCTTATATTGTTTCCCTTACTAGCGCGTATTTTGCAAAGTAGCTCTGAAGAGCGTGTTCCTCCTACCCCTCAATTGCGTTAAGGAGGTAGTATGTTAGTGGCTGTTCTTGCGGTTCTAGCAACCGCTCTTGTTCTCGTATCACTTATTGTTGTCGTGTTTTATATTTTAAGACGCCGGAAAAGCGAAAGTATTGGATTAAAAAAAGATGTGCGCTCTGTATCTTCTGTAGGTACTTCTTCTACGCTTCCTGACACAGCAAAGCGAACAGTGCATACTGGAATCTCCCAAAAGGGGACTGTTCAGCAGTCTGCTAAAGGCCCAGTTGACTCTCTGAGGTCGCGTTTTATGGCTATAGGAGTGCTGGCAGCTGCAGTTTTCAGTGTGCTGTCTGCAAGATTGTTTACTCTGCAAATTCTTGAACAGGAAGAATTCCAAGAGGAGTCCGATTTAAACCAATACACCACGGTCTACACACCTGCTCCTCGAGGGCGAATTTTAGACGCAGACGGTTTACCTCTTGTTGACAATCGAACATCGCTGACAGTTTTGGCTGATGCTGAGGTTGCGGATGACCAAGATATTGTTAAGCGACTTTCTGTGACACTTGGTGTTCCGCATAATGTTGTCCGTAGCAGAATTCAAGACGAATCTGATGGAGCTCAAGCTCAGCGCATTGTAGCGAGTGATGTTACTATTCGTGAAGCTGCTTTTATTGCTGAGCACTCTGATGCCTTTCCTGGTGTGGTGGTAGATGAGCGAGCTATAAGAAGCTATCCTTATGGCGCATTAGCTGCTCATGCACTTGGATACACCGGCTCAGTTTCAACAGATGATCTTGAGAATTCAACAAATGGTCGCCAGCTTAAACTAGGTGATGATGTTGGCCGTTCTGGTGTTGAATCTACCTATGATAATCTTTTAGCGGGTGACCATGGTGTAAGAACAGTAGTTGTCAATACGTATGGAAGTGTTATAGAGACCGTGAGTGAGACTCAACCTGTTGAGGGCTCTGATGTGTATGTGACCATAAAAGGGCCAGTACAGTATGTCTGCGACCGTGTTCTCGCGGAGACCGTTGCTCCAGAAGGGATAATTGGCGAGGGTGTGGCCACCGCTGCCGCAATTGTTGTGATGGATGTAAGAGACGGCGGAATTGTTGCCATGTCAAGCTATCCAACTTACACGCCTGAAAGCTTTATTGGTGGAATTCCTCAAGAAATTTGGGAAATATACAATACGGAAGAATCGTATCTTCCTATGCTTAATCGCACTATTACGGGTACGTATCCTGCTGCTTCTACTTACAAATCGTTTACCGGCCTTGCCGCATTAGCGTATGGCTTTGCTGATGAAGAGCGAACTTGGAATTGCACCGGCTCATGGGATGGTTGGAATTCGGGCACTATCCAGAAGTGCTGGTTGCGTACAGGCCATGGTCAAATTGGCTTTCAGTCGGGTCTTACACAGTCTTGCGACATTGTCTATTACGACATTGGATATAATTTTTTTGAGCAGATGAGCACTGTCGGCGAAAGTGCGATGCAGGACTACATTATGAAATACCGCTTTGGCGAACTAACGGGGATTGACTTGGTGGGTGAAGAGTCTGGAGTAGTTCCCACGCCTCAATGGAAGGCAGATTACTTTAGGAACTATCCTGAGGAAGCTGTCTGGAAGGGTGGAGATTCTACTAACATGGCTATTGGTCAGGGCTATGTTTTAACAACGCCCATTCAGCTGGCAGTTGCATATGGAGCAATTGCGACAGGGCAGATAGTTAAACCACATTTACTTAAAGAGGTTCATAATGTAGCTGGAGAAGTGGCACTGCAGTTTAAGCCTGAAGTAATTGCCGAACCTGATGTATCGGCTGACCATTTGAAAACCATTACAGAAGCGCTGCAAGGAGTCGCGATAAATACAAGTGCTATTGCGGATGTCTTTTCACAAAATGGAATTGATCCAAATACCATATGTAGTAAAACCGGTACTGCAGAAGTTGCAAATAAAGAAGATTACGCCCTGTATGTTTGCTACGGACCTGCAGATGACCCGCGCTACGTAGCTGTGTGTGTACTTGAGGAGGGTCTTGCCGGCGGTGAGGTTGCAGGACCGGTAGGAGCTCAAGCACTGTCCGCTGCGCTTAATTATGACGCGGGTCTATTGACAGAAATGGGCTTCATTTCAGGCTCAACAGGTGAGTCTGTCCCGCGGGCATTGTAAAAGAACGTTATAGTTAGAAAGGAGTGAGTCCTATGAATGGTTTGCCGCAGATTAGCACAGTAAAAGCACCTGATCCTTCAGTTGTGCGAAAAAAGAGCAATGGCCGCTTTTCTTGGCTACACAAACCTTTCCTTATTGTTATAGCCTTACTCGTGAGTTATGGGTTGTTGGTAGTGTATTCTGCTGTATTGGTTGATGATGACTATACGTTTTCAAGACAGCTTATGGGTGTGGTGGTAGGCGTTGTTGCAATGATGGTGGTATGGCGTTTTGATTACCGAATTCTCTCGGAATTCACCACGGTATTCTTGGTTATAAATGTTGTTCTCATTCTTTCACCTCATATACCTGGGTTGGGAACTGACGCTGGCATGGGTGCGCAATCGTGGATAAATATCGGAATGCAAATCCAGCCAGGTGAGTTCGCAAAAATCACCGTCATTTTGCTCGACGCAAGTATTATGGCTCGCTTTGGAGGACGTTTGGATGATCCTTTGGAGTTCGCCAAAGCGGTAGGCCTGATGCTTATACCGTTTTTATGCATAATGACTCAACCGGACCTTGGAACAGGTTTGGTGTATATCTTTATTGGAGCCGTAGCGCTTGTTATGGGTGGAGCGCGACTAAAATACTTACTCATTACGCTTGGGTTGGGAGTTGCTGCGATTGTTGCTGTGTTTGCGTTAGACGAAGTTTTACTGCAAGCAACAGGGGAGTATCAGCTTCTACAAACCTATCAGCGCAATCGTCTGTTAGTGTTTATGGATCCCTCTGCTGATCTTTCGGGCGATGGTTATAATTTGAATCAAGCGCAAATTGCAATTGGATCAGGTGGCTTATTTGGCAAAGGTTTGTTCGAGGGCACTCAACATGCGTTAGGTATTTTGCCTGAAGCACCCACTGACTTTATATTCTGTGTCCTTGCAGAAGAGCTTGGCTTTGTTGGGGCAATGGTGTTGTTGGGACTTTATGCCGGACTTATTTTTCTTTGCTTCCGAATTGCACGTACGTCTAATGACCTCTTTGGTATGATTATCGTGATGTGCGTTGTAGGAATGTGGATTTTTCAAATCTTGCAAAACATTGGTATGACTTGTGGGCTTATGCCTATTACGGGGATTCCTCTGCCTTTTGTTAGCTATGGATCATCTTTTATGGTTATGAACTTTATTATGTTGGGACTCATAGGTTCAGTGTGGTCTCATAATCATGCGAAGGGTTAGTATAGGGGTGGATGTGCAGATACCTATTGACATAAAAACAGTTATCAATGAGGCAACCGACCTAGATAAGGCTCGCTGCACGCCTGTTTCCGTGAGCGTGTATGTAGATGAAAGTGCTCCACAGGATTTGAAGCAGTGTGTTCGTAGGGCCTTGTTTTGCAAATCAAATCAAGCGCGGGTCTCTGAATTTTCTTTTAACGGCACTACGTCTACTCCTTTTTCTGGAGATGATATGGCAATTATAGTTGCTGGCCTTGATGATCGGGTTGGCTTGTATGCTTCTTTGTTGAGGAGTGTAGGCGTTCCCGTTATGGTTGTCACGACACTTCCGGCTCTTGTAGCGGAGATTGCCCAGGCTCAACAGACTCCGCTTTTGAAAGACGACATAATTTGCCCTAAGCATATTGATCCTCTTAAAAGCAGTGCGCGCTCTTTGTATGCGAAATCGTTTCAGCCGAGCAATATGGTTGAACCTTGTTTCCTTGACCAGGAATCATCGGCCTCTTTACTTCAGCGTATGGGTGAGTGGGTTATTGCTTCTTGTGAAGGAAAAAAACTCGCATTTGCTTTGAACTTCAATTTTGTATGCAGGCCTCTATGTTTGGATATAGTTAAGTCTACCGCTTTGCAAAATGCCGGTGTGGGCTTTTTCTTCATTATCCCTGGCGCAGATATGCCGGTTATGACACTCAATCAAGCAAAGATGATTCTCATGATTGCTGCTGCGCATGGTGAAGAATTGAACTTAGAGCGTGTCAAAGAACTTGTCGTTTTGGTGGGAGGAGCTTTTGCCTGTCGAGCTTTTGCACGTCAGATAGTAGGCATTGTTCCCGGTTTGGGATGGGTGACCAAGGCGGCAATAGGCTATATGGGAACATACATAATGGGTCGGGCGGCTGTTGAGTATTTTGAAGGCGCTGTAGATACGGGAAAATTTGACGACTTTTTTGAAACTCTTCAAACAAAAGCAATGAATTTAGTATCAAACCACATAGAGTCAAATGTAGCACAAGATATAAACACGGTAATAAATAACCCGCTTGTAATAGCTGAACACGTAAGTAGTGTGGTTCGTAATGGAGTAGGAAAATGAAAGATCTTTGGGCACAGATAGAGCCTTTTCTTGCGCAGGCGGAAAGACCCGCTCGCTACATCAATCATGAATTTGGTTGTGTGTATAAACCAGAGGCAGAATTTAGATTTTGTATGGTTTACCCAGATACCTATGAGCTGGGACAAGCTAACCAAGCTTTGAGGATTCTGGTAAATGCTGTCAATAAGGTTGAAGGAATGGCTGCGGAGCGTGCTTTTTTGCCTGCGCCACCCATGTGCGACATAATGCGCTCAAAAGAAATTCCCCTTTTTAGCATTGAAAGCTGCGCACCGCTATCAGAGTTTAATGTTGTTGGTATAACTTTGCCGCATGAGCTTGCAGCAACCAATGTGCTAGAGACATTGGATCTTGCGGGAATTACTTTACATTCGAATGAGAGGCGCGAAGAGGAGCCGTTTGTAATTGCAGGCGGCCCGTGTGCGTGCAACCCAGAACCCTATGCTCCTTTTTTCGATTTCTTTAGTATCGGAGAGGGAGAAGAGGCACTCCCAGAAATTCTTGAGTTGATACGGAAGTTGCGTGAAGAGGGGATTGCTCGCGAAGCCATTTTGCTGGAAGTGGCAAAAATTCCCGGCTTCTACGTTCCTTCGCTATATCAAATGTACGAAGAGAAACAAGCTCAGCATGAGAAAACGTGGGTAAAACCTCTTGCCGACTTAGTTCCTGCTCGTATTGAGAAAAGAATTTTTGAAGGATTTGCCGCAAGCTCCGGTTGGGAGCCTTGTGTTGTTCCCTTTACGGAAGTTGTTCACGACAGGCTTAATGTTGAAATATTAAGAGGATGCGCACGCGGGTGTCGCTTTTGTCAGGCCGGTATGATGTATCGCCCCGTGCGGGAGCGCACTGACGATAATATTGTGAGTTCTGTTGTATGTGGTCTTGCTCAGACGGGTTATGACGAGGTGAGTTTGACTTCGTTGTCTTCTACTGACCATTCGCAGATATCTGACATACTTACCCGTTTAAATCGTTCTTGTGAAGATAAAGGTGTACGTATTTCGGTCCCCTCTCAACGCTTGGATGCTTTTGGGGTTGATATGGCGCAACTTGTGGCTGGGCAAAAAAAGGGAGGATTAACCTTTGCTCCCGAGGCAGGCACGCAAAGATTGCGTGATGTTATCAACAAAAATGTAACCGAAGAAGATTTTTTTGCTGCACTTGAAGCGGGATTTAAAGCGGGTTGGAGACGATGTAAGCTGTATTTTATGATTGGTCTTCCAACCGAAACGGATGATGACATTAAGGGTATTGCTCGCCTAGCGCAACAGGCTTATGATTTGGCAAAATCGCTCGTCTCAGTTAACCAGAGGGGTTCAATTCGTATGAGCATTTCTTGCGCACTATTTGTGCCTAAGGCTCAAACACCTTTTCAGTGGGATGGACAGATTTCGCCTGAAGAAGCTCTTCGCCGCATAAATCTGTTACGCGCTTCAATAAAGTATAGAGCTATCGAAGTAAATTGGCATGATCCTTCTACGAGTTTTGTTGAGGCGGTCATGAGCAGAGCAGGACGTGATGCCGCAATGTGGGTTGAAGAAGCATGGAAGAGAGGAGCTCGCTTTGACGCTTGGACAGAATACTTCAACAAGCAAGCGTGGCGCGATGCTGCCGATGAAATAGGCTTAGATCCTGAACAGATTGCTCAGGCTTCATATACCACTGATTGGGTGTTGCCTTGGAGCCATATCTCTTATGGTCTGTCACAGGAATATCTCGCACAAGAACGCCTTTTCGCTGAAAAAGGAGAGACAACTCCGGACTGCACGTTTGGTTGCTGTACCAATTGTGGTGTGTGCTCTACATATGGCGTGAAGAACGCCATTGTTGCTTCGCGTTCATCTTATTTGAAACTAAAGGAGGAGAGTAATGACTAATCCTGATTTGTTTAGATTCCGTATAACATTTTGTAAGCAGGGTAGATTGGCATTGCTTTCGCATCTCGAGGTAGCGCGCGCTCTTGAAAGGGCAGTTCGTAGAGCAGGACTTCCTTTTGCGGTAAGTCAAGGATTTTCGCCTCACATGAAGATTGCTTTTGGTGCAGCTTTACCGGTAGGGGTAGGAGGCTCACACGAATTGTTTGATTTGCAGCTAACGCGTTACGTGTCACCAGAAAATATTCTTACAAGGCTTCGTGAGGCAAGTGTGTCTGATCTCATGGTTAAAGATTGTAAGAGCATTACTTCTCAAACTCCTGCTGCATCGGTTGCGTATCCTGTAAGCACCTATCGCGTACTTTTATCGCATGCTCCTTCTCAGATTCCCTTTCCGGCGCAGATAAAGGTGGTGCGCAAAAAAAAGGAAAAGATACTAGAAACAGCCGATTTTATAGTTGGTGATATAAAGCTTGAGGGCGCGGTGCTTACTCTAAGCTTGTTATCAAAGCCAACGGGTTCATTGCGACCAGACGTTTTGTTGCAAGCTTGTTGTGAGCAGGTTAATGGAACTGAAAATGCTGATGAACCACTAGCTTTGCTTGTTGAGAATGAAGAGTTGACGCTTATTGATGAGCAGGATTCTTTAGTGGTTGTGTCTATGACGCGTATTGCGCAAAACCGAGAGTAATAGCCGAACAAGTGAATCAGAGGCGATTTCAGACGTGAAGCATCTTGTTCAGCGTGGCACCGTAAGTCTTAATGAGTAAGGCTTACGGCTCTTATTGCTGTTGATTTAGAGTATCGATTTCCTATAATCCTATGTATGCTTATGTTTTGGGGTTACAACTCCGTAAATTGCTACACAGCCGTGTAACAGTTCGGCAAAATGCCTATTGGTGCTGGGTGGCTATAGGCATATCTAAGTTATATAATTCAAGAGCTCGCTATATGAACTGTAATCAGGACGTAGCCTTACTTTACATAAATAGGACATACTTTTTTCCTATAGCGGGATTTAATTACAAGTTATAAAACCTTCATTTGTGGCTTCTGACCTGCGATGTCAAGAGTTATAAGGACGCACTTTTTTGTCGGGTGGTTATAACTCTATCTGAGTTAGAAAATACAAAAAAACACTATTTCACCTGCGATTTTAGTGAAATTTAGACACACTTTTTTGCCTACAACCTACAACCTACAACCTACAACCTACAACCTACAACCTACAACCTACAACCTACA
>CAYJGC010000015.1:3239-34214 GCA_964369725.1 uncultured Eggerthella sp. | reverse complement strand
AGAAAACGGCGCAGTCAATCAATGACAGCGCCGTTTTTGCATAGCTAAGATTTACCGGACTAAACTACCTCACATCAAGCAAATATTTCGTAATGCAATCTCCATTACGCATTAAGCACGAGTTTCGGCTGAAGCTTCTTTGAGCTTTCCCCAAAGAAAACTTCGTACCACTCTAAGAAGCAATACACGTTCCAAATGCGCATCATCTTAAGCTTTCCGCGACCTTCCGCGGTAGTAAAGTCAGCACTTTTGTGATCGTCAAGCATTTGCACTAAATAGTCGGTATTAAAGAACTCTTGAGCTGATTCGCTCGTGAATTTCTCCTTAATTCGATTGTAATACAAATCTGTCTGAAGCCATACGGTCAAAGGAGTAATGAACGGCTGCTTGGGCATATTGGCCACTTTGTTGTCAAATCCCAAACGCGAGGCTGCTACACGCAAAGCATATTTTGAATGTGTTGCATCAACGCGATATTTTGTAGGAATTTGCAAAGCCACGTCAAGTACTCTCTTATCAAGGAAAGGAACACGAAGCTCAAGCGAATGCGCCATCGACATCTTGTCTGCCTTGAGACAGATATCAAAGGGCATGTAACTCAACATATCAACATATTGAGTTTGCGTGATAATATCAATGTCTTGCTTCTTTGCTTTGTCGAAGAAAGCCTTACAACGCTCCCAAGGCTTATACGTACCTGAATAGTTTTTCAAGATATCAGGAATCTCATCCCACATGTAATTCATACTAGCACGTTGATATGACTTTTCAGGACCGCCAGATCCTCTCATGGCAAATCTTCTTCCACGGAAAGGTGGGAGCTTTTCGGCCAAAGCCCCTGCTATACTACGCAAGAAACGCGGCACTCTGAAATACTTCCCGAATACATATTGGTCATGGTAAATCCAATAGCCTCCAAATAATTCATCGGCGCCTTCACCGGACTGCACTACCTTAAGCTGTTTTCTTGCTAATTCAGAAACAAAATATAGAGGGATAGCGCTTGGTGCTCCTAAAGGTTCATCCATGTGGTATTGCTCAGTAGGAACCACATCTAAGAATTGCTTAGATGAAACCTGCACTGTGTCGTTAGGGAGATTTGCCCACTCTGCGAAAGCGCGCGCATCATCAAGTTCATCAAGCTTGATTTCAAAATCAGGTAATTTATTTATTGAATCAATAACGTCTTGACATTCTGGCTTATATCCTACAGAAAAAGTCTTAACGTCAGGCGCATGAGTACTCATACGGTACGCCGCAAGCGAAGAGTCAATGCCACCTGACAAAAAACTACCAATTTCAACATCTGCAATTTCATGGGCAGCAACCGATTCGTCAAAAACTTCATTAATAGCCTCTGCCCATTCATCCATCGTTTTTGATTCATCGATTTTGTATTCAATTTCGTAGTAGCATTCATGACACACCTCTTCACCGGTAAACACCATGAAGTGACCCGGCATAAGCTTATGAACGCCCTTAAACATAGTTTGAGTATCATTCATGTATTCGAAGCACAGATACTCGGGAAGCAGGTCACGATTGAGTTCTTTTTTAAAGTAAGGATGTGCCAAAAATGATTTGATCTCAGATCCCCAGATGAACTGATTATTTACGCGCGTATAATAAAACGGCTTGATACCAAAGATGTCACGAGCACAAATGAGTTCTTTTTTTTCTTTATCCCAAAGGGCTAGGGCAAACATTCCTCTCAAACGACGAAAAACATCGCAGCCCCACTCTTGATAGCCAACTAAAATGGTTTCGGTATCACCCTTCGTACGAAAAGTATGTCCGCATGCTTCAAGTTCTTTACGGAGTTCTTGGAAGTTGTAAATCTCCCCGTTAAACGTCAAAACAAAGGCATCGTTTTCGCTTCTCATAGGCTGATGAGACGACTCGATATCGATAATCGACAGGCGTCTAAATCCCATAGCGATAGTTTCATCGAGATAGTAACGTTCATCATCGGGACCTCGATGAACAATTCTATCCGCCATATCTTTAATAACAATTTCACGCTGAGACGCATCTAGCTCTTCAGAAATAAAACCAACAAACCCGCACAAAGAAATCCGTCCCTTCCCTCTGCAAACGCAAAGAGCTCATTGACCTAAAATACGGGGTCAATAATAACACAACGAAGAATAAGGTTTTTCTAAAAGAGGGTTCTGCTATAGCGGTATCGCAAGATGGGGTATTTTGTTCGCATGGTCTACATAATTATAAGAAACAAACCTCTTATACATACCCAGCTTAGCAAATGAGGGCTGACGCCTTTTCTGACATCAGCCCTCATTAAGATATAGTTCATAAGGAAGGAATCGTATGTTTGCAGCTCCTCCGTTAACACACCTTAAAGCTTGTTACTCTATTTCTGCATCCATGTAAGAATCAAACTGATCGAGCACTTCTTTTGTTGGCTCTGCTGTAAGCTTTGAAACAATAAGAATTGCCAACAAGGACAAGATAAAAGCAGGAAGCAATTCGTAAATTCCAAAAACACCACCTAATGGTTTTATAAAATTACTCCACACCAAAACAGTAATGGTACCGGTAAGCATACCTGCAATAGCACCATACATATTAGTTCTGCGCCAATACAACGAACATAGGGTAAGCGGACCGAATGAAGCACCTAATCCTGCCCACGCATAACTTACTACCGCAAAGATAGACGAATTTTCATCGTAAGCAACAAAAATACCAAAGAGCAGAACTGCGACAAGCGTTAAGCGTGCAACAATCATAACTTGACCATCGGTTGCATCTTTTTTGATAACACCTCTAAAGATATTTTCTGCCACCGAAGATCCAGCAATAAGCAGATATGACGAAGCAGAACTCATTGATGCTGCCAATATACCAGACACAACAACGCCGCATACAAAAGATGGGAGAATCATATAGGCTAGAACAATAAAGATGTTCTCAGCAGCTGCTTGCGTGCCAAATTCAGCAGGCAACACAGTTCGACCCACCAAACCGATGCAAATTGCACACGCCAATGACACTACACACCACGTTGTTCCAATAATGCGTGATTGCTTAATCTCCTTGGTGCTACGAATACCCATAAAGCGTACCAACACTTGTGGCATGCCGAAGTAACCCAAGCCCCAAGCGAGTGTAGAAACAATAGTAAGTCCCGTATATGCACCAGCATCGCCAAAGAGAGGCATGCCATCTTCTTGAATCTGCAACCCAGTATCGTCTAAAACAGGTGAAGCTATTTCTGTGCCGCTCAAAAATCCGGGGATACTCTGCAAAAATACTACCGTGTTGTCAACGCCGCCAGCCCACGCAATGGAGCCAACAAAAACAACAACAAGCGCAAAGAACATAAGAGCACCTTGCACAAAGTCGGTAGCAACAACGGAAAGATAACCACCTACCATGGTGTAGAGGAATACAACAATAGCACCCAGAACCATCATGGTGGCATAGTCAAGTCCGAACAAAGTTGAGAATAACTTTCCACAGGTTACAAAACAGCTACCCACGTACACACAAAAGAAAATCATGATAATGACAGCTGCTATGGTTGAAACAATGTTCTTTGAATCATGGAAGCGCTTGCTGTAAAATTCCGGCAATGTGATAGAGTCTCCTGCTACCACGGAATACTTCCGCAAACGTTTCGCAACAAAACGCCAATTGAGATAGGTACCCAAGGCAAGGCCAATTGCCGTCCACATAGCATCCGAAGCGCCTACAAAATATGCCACACCGGGCAAACCCATAAGCAGCCAGCCAGACATATCTGATGCACCTGCAGACAATGCGGTAAGCCAAGGGCCTACGCGACGACCCCCAATAAAATATTCACTTGTAGATGAGTTTGAGCGCTTTGCATAAACAAAACCAATCGTTAGAACAACAATAAAGTAAATAAGCATTGCAAAAACAACCCAGAAATCGCTTTCCACCATACGTACATCCTCCTCTCTTTTCCTTGCTTGAGCTTGTCAAGCTTGTCAATGAACGAGGAGGATTATACGTCAAAAGCGCAGAATTCCCTGCGACTTTTCGCCCGAGAACCCTTATCAGTACCACAAAGGAAAAACTCTTAGACTAAATCCCCCGCCGCCTTTACCTTGATGCGATTAGTGTGACCAGGATAGTAAGCCAGCGGTACATCTTCAGAATCAATAATCTCTACGGTATCTCGAACAGCACCCGCCGCAACAGCAGCCTCTATGGCTGCCGCGCGTGCACTATCAAGCGCTTCTTCACGGGGAACTTTGTCGTAATCAATAAGAGCCTCGTAGATGCCGCTTACTTTAGATATTGCGGAACCGATGGCATTTGCACATCCCGCATGTTTAGGAGTAATTACCTGTGCTGTTCCTTCGAGGTCATGAGGCAAAATCACTGCACCGCCGCCAACCAATACAACATCAATAGGTTCACTTGAAGTCTTCATGACATCAATTGCGTCTTCAACAAGCTCCCTCATTACCGCAAGAGCCTTTTCGGCAATTTCTTGAGAAATACCGCTGACTAAAGAAGTATCACCCACCTCAGCAATACCCAAACGTACCGCAATGTCGGTAGCAGTCATGGTATCGCCACCAAAAACAAGGGCTTTTTGAGAGATTTCAAAACCTACCGAATCAGGTCCGACCGTTACCGTACCGTCCTCTTCGACACGAACGAGAGAACCTCCTCCCAGCCCAATTGATACAACATCAGGCATACGGAAATTAGTACGCACGCCACCAATAGTTACCGCCACCCCACTTTCACGGGGAAAGCCATGCAAAAGTACACCAAGGTCAGTTGTTGTGCCACCCACATCAACAACAAGCGCCTCTTCTCTACGCGAAAGATAGCTTGCACCACGAATAGAGTTGGTTGGACCACAGGCAATGGTAAGAATAGGATAACGGCGAGCGTACTCCATAGTCATAAGAGTGCCATCATTTTGCGAAAGATATACTTCGGCGTTTATTACTCCTTTATCAACAAGACTACGCGCAAAGCCCTCAGTAAAGCGCCGAGCTACTCCATACAGCGCTGCATTGAGAATAGTAGCATTCTCGCGCTCAATAAGCCCCATTGAGCCAATTTCGCTTGAAATGGAGATATGAATATCTGAACCAAGGATTTCACGTGCAATTTCGGCTGCATGCAACTCATCATCGTTGCGCACCATAGAGAATACGCAGGTGATGGCAACCGCTTCCACCCGACCTTTTACTCCCTCAAAAAAAATGCGGCAAGCGGCTTCGTTAAATTCCGCCAAGCGCCTTCCGTCGTGTTCAAAGCCTCCTTCAATAATGACTTCATCGACACTGACAGCCGCAATATCTTGCATCCAATCAACCATAGGCGGGATGCCCACCGAGGCAGGTGCGCCAATACGCAAAACCGCAATAGGAGCCAAGTCTTTGCGCTCAACAATAGCATTAGTGCATTGTGTTGTTCCTAGCATTGCTTGCGTAATCTGAGTGCGATCAACCCCACTGCTTTCCAACACTGCATCAACAGCATTCATGATGCCGCCTGCAATATCTTTAGTTGTAGGTTGCTTGACTGCTGCGACTACCTCAAGGTTTGAATCAATCAAAACAGCATCGGTATTTGTTCCGCCTACGTCAATTCCCAACTTAAACATACTAGTTAGCTCCCTTCAGCTTGCAGCGCTCTTCAAGAGCAAGGTAGTCGGTATCAAGACCAAAATAACGCGGTCCCACTAATTCAAGACCTGCAGGCTCACGCCACATTTCAAAGCATTTCAAACCTACAACTAACGCACGTTTACCATATTTGAGAGCATCGGTAGGAATAGGATGGAACGTATCAGGATCAACCAGACAAATGAGGTCAGGAGTTGTTGCAAGAATCTGACCGTCTACCGTACAAGCGAGATTTTCATTTTGGAACTCTACATACGACTGACTTCCCTTGTCTTCACCTATGCCTTCCATAACCACTTTTCCAAAATTGAATGCACCACGCGTCTCGCGCAAGACATCCACAATTTTTCCCTTAAACAATTTATAGCCGCCCGTAAATTTCAAGAAATACTCTTCTGGTGTTAAACCCTCTAAAGCAGCTCCTTCTTTAGCCGTACGAATAGCTCGACCAAGTTCTTCTGAGCGCGTAACAATACCGTGAACTCCGTATGATTTAAGCGTTTTTGCGTCCATGCAAAATAAGGCTATAGTAAGCGTACCTCCTGATGTCATGGTAATAGCGCGCGCAATATCTTCAGTCCACTTATTGGTGGGGGTTTCCAAAATCCCGCAGTTGCCTTTTTCGTCAATCCATGCCATTGGGGTTGCCGAGGCGCCTCCAATAGTGAAAGTCACCATTTGCAATTCGGGAAAGGCGCGTCCCATACCGTCAGTATCCACCATAGGAATTCCCAAACGAGCCGCCGACGCAATAGGAAGCATAGAGTTTACTCCCCCGGCTTCAATAGGCATCGTTGCATAGACTGGCTTCCCATAGTAGTTTGACACCATTTCAAAAAGGCGGTCAAATTCGTGTGCTCCTACACCTTTTTCAGTCAAAATAGTAGGAGCGCCCATTGAAGCAGAAGGCATGATGAAAGAATCGTCAGGAACTTCATCGATGCTAATCATTTTTACTGGGCCGCATTCTTTAACAGCTCCAATAGCCGTTAATTTTCCAATATAGGGGTCTCCACCGCCACCAGCACCCAATAAAGCTGCCCCTAAAGCAATGTCCTCAATCTCCTGAATACCTAATTCACGCACGCTATTCTCCTTTATGCCGTTACCTGCTCGCTACGTAAACAACCCTTTAACTCGGTTGATTTTTGACTTATTGAGCACTTTATTTAACTAAAGAGCTCAAAGAGAAATTGTAATGCTTAGATATCTTTTTAAAGACTACATTCTTATATTTTTAAGATGATTTATCTGGCGAACCTTTCAAAAAGAAACTTCTCAAACTAGCCGCAACACGTGTGACTACGGACGTTTTCTAAACATCGCCTAAGGCACACTATCTAAGCTCTCCCGGCATTCAGGTGGACTCATCCAGCTCATGATACTTTTGTAGGGAGAGTCCTATCACATTTTTAGCGCGATATAGCGCGATTTGGCGCAGTTTCATGATAGAGCACTCAAACCAAGATAAAATTTTGGTTAATGCCGTTGACACAAGGCTATAGATCCCGCAAACCGCTCTTTGCCCAAGCAGAAATAAATTAAGACATATACCGCTATTGAAGCAATCATGCCATTAATTGGAGCCACAAAAAAGGGAATGTTTAAAAAAGCGAAACCAGGCAGAAGTTCAAACACACCACCTGTAACAAATGCGACAAAGATTCCTGCTGTAAATCCAGCGATTCCTGGTATTGAAAACCCTTGTTCAACACGAATATTCTCTGGGCGTCCTTTTCTCACAATCCAATAATCAGCAATCATGGTTGCCGCAAGCGCAGGTCCGCAAGCAGATAATACTGCCAAAAATACCTCGAACTGATCAAGAATCCCTGCCACCGCCAAAGCAATACCTAAAACGCCTGATACAGCTGTAGTCCACTTACTACCCTCTTCACTACTGCCAAGCATAACAGCAAAGCCTAACCCTGCGGAATAAGCATTTGCCGCATTAACCGCCCAAGCTGACAACACCAAAGCGATAAGCCCAACTGCTGGCACGCCCAACGAATTCATAATGACCGCAACGTCGCTTTCGCCAAGCAAAATTGCAAGCGCGGCTCCGGTAGAAAGAGCAATGAGTGCAGCGGGGATTACACCAACAATGCATGACAAAACCGCATCTTTTCGCGAACGAGCAAACCGAGCTACATCACCCGCCGTCGGCCCAGCAAAAGCAAACAGGCCAACTGCCATATTGACTCCTGCCACAAAACTCAAAGTATTCGTAGACAAGGGAGCATACGACAAAAGATCTTGCGAAACAGTTGAATTCTCCAAAGAAGCTATTACACCATAGAGGCAAACTATCACTAAAAGAGGTGCTGCTATTGAACTAAGCCACTTTAAGCCTTCAAAACCAAAAAGAGCCGTTCCCAACATCAATACACCTAAGACAATAGAGCAAATCCAGGAAGAAATCGTAATAGAAAACACGTTTGATAACATAAAGGATAACGATGCCCCGCAGACCGCGGTCTGAACACCAAACCAGCCAATCGTCACCACGCCAACCAGGAGCGAAACCAGATAACGCGACCCTGCGTTGCCGAGCGAAGGAGCGGCAAGAGAGGCGGTAGGAACGCCCAAATCGGACGCTTGCATGCAAATGAAGCACATATATACCACAATAAAGCCAAATCCCAGAAGCGTAGCAAAGGCCGCCCCAGGAAGCGCTAGTCCTAATCCGAGAGCAGCTCCCACCATAAGTGACGGAGCGCTAAACATACCTCCCGCACGGATAAAGGCAATGTCAATCCATGACTTTCGCGCTGCTTGATCAACACGCAAATCGCTCTCAAGTTTGTTGTTTACATCACTCTGAAGCATACGTACCTTCACTATTGTTTTTTTAGTCGGCTTAAAATCCCTTTTCGCGCGGGGGGCTTTGGTCTGTATATGAAACGCGGCTCAAAATCAAAAAGCTCTGTAAGATTTATAGAGTCATCAACGGTAAGGCAATCTTTTGGGCACGAGTCTTCACATAAGCGGCATTGAACGCAATCGGCTACCGAAAACTCCAAGTAACTTCCCTCTTCTGGCGCAAGCTCTCTATCACTTTTTTTCAAAGCACCGGTGGGACAAAAGACCGTGCACATATTACAAGACGTGCAAATATCTTCCTTTATGGAAACCGAACCAAAAAGACGTGTATTGATGGACTTTGCCACGGGATTGCCCAAAGCATCCATGGCATCAAGAATTTTCATACGGCGTTCAGGGTTAAACTGCGGAAGAGTTCCGCCGTCTGACAAACGAAATCTCTCCCGTAAAGAGAGTTGGGCTGCTTTTTCTTTTTTAAACACCATAACATCAGCGGCTACAACTGCAGCTTCGCGCGTACGCGACCCCGCACCGGAAAAGAAACTACGGCGCGACTTAGCCAGAAGGTCTTGGCGATCTTGAATAAGAACTTCTTCAGGGAACTGTGAGGTGCGGCTTATTTCAACACGGCAACCTTGTGCCGCTAGTAACTCTTGAGCCGATAATACCGTAGCTTCAATTCCCGCTACATTTGAACGGAACTTACACGTTGAACACGTGCCATCCACCAACACAATCTTTTCTGCCCCTTCGGCAACGGCAGTCAGTATCACTCCCTCTTCAATACGAGAGAGACAAGGTACTTCAGCAAACAGCGAGGGGTTGCCTGTACGCTTTGAAGCAATTCGTGCACAGGCAAAAATAGCTGAATTATTTGCTTCGTCAAACGCCGAGGTAATGGCGCTTGAAAGATCTTCATCAAGAGGCTGGAGAGGAATGAGTGCCTCTGTAGGGCAAACTACGGTACAAGCACCACAAGCGACACAGCGTTTCTCATCAAGCTTAAGAATATTCTTACTAGCCTCCACCGCATCAACGGGGCAAGCATCAGAGCACTTAGTACAGGACGAATTACGATTACGTACCTTTACGCAACGATCAGAAGCAAGGAATACTGCTTTACTTTCAAGTGCTTCAGCAACTTCAACTAAATCAACCAACTTTGGCATGCTAGCGCTCCAAAAAAGATTCTTCTAATGATTTTAGTTCTTCAGGAGTATTAACATTGATAAAGCAACCTCCGCGAGGCTCAGCTTTTAATACGCGCTCTTGGGTAAACTCAAGAACCTCTACATCGGAGAAAAAGGATTGGGCACGTCGCTCTCCACGATAAAGAGCTGCACGAACAGCAGGCAGACAAGTTGTTCTTCGATACATAGCATGAAATGGCTCAAACCCATGCTTGTTAACCGGAACGACCACATCGGCGTGCTCTTCGTTCATAGCGAGCGCTTCTGCCACAACTAAGGCCGGTGATGCAAACACCATATCACAAGCAACAAGCGCTACATAAGGATTACGCGCCGCATGCAAGGCAGTGTAGAGTCCTGGAAGTGCACCGCGCATATCAAAAGCATCTCTCACGAGTTCAATACGATACTGAGGAAACTCTTCATGCAAAAACTCCAAATTTTCTGGTTCATTAGTGGTGATAATAAGGTCGTCCGATACGGGAGCAAGGCGTTCAACAAGTTGGCAGATGAGAGGGCGCCCGGCAAAAGGAATGGTTGCCTTACTACGACCCATACGACGACTCTCCCCTCCAGCTTGAATAACCACACTGACATGCGGGCGCGCATAGTGGTCTGCCACAAAACTTGCCAAACCAGCGATATCATTCAAGTCAAATGCGGGAATACCATAAAGGGTAGCTGCCTCTTTCGCCTGAGAAATATCAGTAACGATAGCAACGGTGTTTCCCGTGGGGAGCTTATTAGAAATATCAGCGTAATCAGGGTGTTGGTTTTTAAAATGCTCATCCACTTCGAAAGCAGGCAACTGCTGGGCTCGGTTAAGAATATCCCGCGCGTCTTGGTCGTCAGCTAAGGGTACAGTACCGCGTGTAAACTGAGTAAAGTCTGTACCTAAAGGCCAGCCGCGTCGGGCCCCTTCAATAAAAACCTCCGCAACGCGCATGTCTGCTTCGTTTCCCGATCGCATAATTTCAATAGTAGGCAAGCCGCTCTTGCGATACCCCTCAACAATCACCATGTCATGCCCAGGCATGCTACGAACGATTTCGTCGCATTCAATTTCACCTTGAATTGTCTTAACGCGCGCCATTTGTCCGGGAGCTGCGATTACTGTCTCACTTGCGCCAGCGGCGCGATGGCGATACGAATCTTTACCAGGAATATCAATATCAAAGCCTACGTGACTATGATGCTTTACACTTCCCACATCAAAGCCGCGCGAAACCAATTGGGCAATGAGTTTCTCGATAAGGGTAGTTTTACCAGAATTATGACGTCCAACAATAGAAACTGCTGGGCTGGGAATATTAACCATACTGCACTCATCCTTTCATCGATATTCAGTATATCACGGGAGGTTGTTTCACTTGCGAAAAGGAAATGCGTAATAGCTTATTGCGACAGAAACTATGATACGTAAAGCGCATGAATATGTTTTTACAGAAGGCGAAAACGCCGTCTTGAGATTTCTCTGAGGAAAGCAACTGCTGCAGAATCATTGCCGCAAGGGTTGATTGCGAGCACATAGACTTAGTTATTTGTCGAAAAAATATATTGTTATGTCGTGAAAAGGTATGCTAAACTACGCAAAGCTTTACACAGGTTTAACACTTCGGTGAAGAAGAGGGCTCTGTTTTTTGGAGGGGATGGAGTCCTTTTTCTTGTTTATGGGACGGTGACGTCCCATTTTTTATTCCTTCAATTCTTAGCAACAACTTACGTAGATTTACTTGCTACCCTATTAAAGCTCTCTGCGAGCTTCAATGGCACGACCTAAGGTAATTTCGTCGGCAAACTCTAAATCTCCTCCAACAGGAAGCCCGCTTGCAGGACGGGTAACCTTAATTCCTAAAGGCTTAATGAGACGGGCAAGGTATGTTGCCGTAGTTTCACCTTCTATATTAGGGTTAGTTGCAAGCACCACCTCTTGTATATCCTCAGAAGAAAGACGTGCCATAAGTGGTGCAATGTGCAACTGATCAGGTCCGATACCCTCCATAGGCGAAAGCGCGCCGCCTAAAACATGATACAAACCAAAATAAGCTGACGTTCTTTCAATAGGCGGTATATCACGCGGTTCGCTAACAACACAGATAGCTGAAGTATCGCGCTTTGTAGATTGACACAAAGCGCAAAGTTCATCTTCAGAATAATTGTAACAACATGCGCAAAAGCGAACCTGGTCTTTCACCTCTTCAATTGCTTCTGACAAACGCAACGCCGTAGCTTTGTCAGTGTTGAGAATCCAATACGCTATCCGTTGAGCGGATTTCGGACCAATCCCTGGTAGGCGCTCTAATTCGTCAAGGAGCTTTTGAATTGATGGTGCTGAATACACAAGACTATCCTTTATCGACAGACTACATCAAACCAGGAATGTTCATACCACCCGTTGCTGAGTTCAGACGCATAGAACTCATTTCAGAAACACCGCGAAGAGCCTCATTCACTGCAGCAGCAACCATATCCTGCAGCATCTCAACATCTTCAGGGTCTACCGCTTCAGGATCAATAGTGATGCTTGAAATAGTCATCTCACCGGTGGCTACTGCTTTCACCATGCCGCCACCTGCTGTTGCCTCAAAAGTCATATCTTTGATTTCTTCTTGAGCACGAGCAAGCTCCATTTGCATTTTTTGAGCCTGCTTCATCATTTTCTTCATATCCATACGTATATTCCTTTCAATTACTTAAGCACCTTGTATCTCATTGTTTCAAAGTGCAATTTTCTAATCTTGTACGCAGTCTACCACGACCCCTTCACCAAAATCTGCTGCAAGCATAGAACGCAAATCATTTGCAGTCACTAATGACTCCGAAGAAGCGGTTGAGTTAGAGGTGGAATGACCTTCTAATGGCTGGTCAGAATTTTGGCTAGTTTGCGCTTGTGATTCAATCACACCTTGAGGTGATTCTTGCCTTTGAGCAGGCGGCATTTCCCAAGGAGGAACTGTTAAGTGTCCTGTTTGGGTCTGTCTTGCTTGAACAGAGTTCGTAGATGAACCTTGCACAGGGACGTCTGAAACAGATTGCTGGGCTTGTGTATCAAGGGTAGGCACATCGTAATCTCCATATGGGACGTATTCCTCTTCATAAGGAGGAACGTCATAAGCGTCAAGCGGAACCTCATCGTAATTTTGTCGATCCTGCGTTTGAGATGGCGCTTGTTGTTCAACCTGTGCAGCTTTTTGCTGAACAGATACTACGGATGACGTTTGCTGTAAAGGACTGCTCTCAGCGTACCCACTCTTTGGAGTAACGGAAGCTTTTTGGGAAGCCTTAGGTTGCTGCTTCACAAGAGGCTGAGAAGCTGCCTGTGCAATTGACGCAGAATGCGACGAAACTCCTGACTCCTGCGACACCCCAGAGGATTTTTGCGTATAAGCAAACGGTAAGGGAGCACCATAAGTCTGAGTTAACGCAGAAGCAACTGCGTCTTGAATATCTTGTTTTTGCACCGCTTTGTAAGCAAAAGCATTTTCAGCAGGAAATTCAATATAAAAGATATTTTTTTGAGCGTCGAAGACAGCTTTAGTATTGAGGAACAATACGCCATAAGCAGACTTGAATCGTTTAAGCGACGATTGTGCTTCATGCCAAATTCTTTGCAACGTGGCAGGATTTTGTAGGGCATCTGCCACATGATTTGTTGGCTGCCCAGCTTCATTAACCGTCAGCGACACAGGCGACTCTTGTACTGCAGGCTCTCTGTCTGACTGAAAAGCAGGCTGAGACTTTTGGCTTGCCTGGGACAAATCAGAAGCATCCGACATTGGGTTCAACAAAGAGACAGCAGGCGCTTCATGCTCTCTAAGAGCTGGCGGGGTCATTGCAACAGTCAGCTTTGCACGTTCAAGCTCTTCGATGCGCTGGGCAAGTGCCTCAAGCGTTAAGTCTGACTCAGGGCGAACCATGCGCGTAAGAGCTATTTCAAAAGACAAGCGCGCATTAGTTGAAGTTTTGAGCTCTCCCAACAAATCTCCCAATACGTTCAAAAGACGCGCAAGTTGATCAGGGCCGAACAGCTTAAGCTCAACCTCAAGTTGTCTGCGTTGCGTATCCCCTACCTCAAGAGCAATTTCAGCATTAGTAAGCGACATCACATACAAATTGCGCACATGCAAGGCCAAATCACGCGCACATTGAACCATGTCTGCGCCCGTTTCCACAAATTCGGCCGTCCAGCTAAAACAAGCTGCAACATCCCGTTTCCCTATAGCTTGGACAATGTCTGCAAAATCATTATTGTCAATGCCACCCAACATGCGCTCCGCAACGTCAAGCGTGACCCTTCCTTCGCCAAAAGCTATCAACTGTTCAAGAGAAGTGAGTGCATTTCTCAACCCACCCTCAGAACGCAAAGCAATGAGATCAAGCGCCTCGCCCTCAAATTCAACGTCTTCCGCGACACAAATAGCACCCAAGCGAGATACTATAGATTCGTTGGAGATACGACGAAAATCAAAACGTTGGCAACGTGAATGAATCGTATCAGGAACCTTTTGCGGATCGGTTGTAGCAAGAATAAAAACTATGTGACTTGGCGGTTCTTCAAGTGTTTTAAGCAACGCATTAAACGCAGCTGCAGACAACATGTGAACCTCGTCGATGATGTAAACCTTGTAGCGTCCTCGCGTCGGAGCAAACTGAACACGGCTAATAATCTCTTCTCGAACGTTTTCTACACCCGTGCGACTTGCCGCATCAAGCTCGTAAACATCGGGGTGTTGCCCCTGCGCAATCAAATCACAGTCTTCACACGTTCCATCTGGCTCAGACGTCGGGCCTTTTTGACACAAAAGCGCCTTCGCCAAAAGTCGCGCAGTAGTGGTTTTTCCTGTTCCACGAGGACCAGTAAATAAATAAGCATGACTAACTTTGTCTTGCTCAATTGCATTTTTAAGAGTTCGTTCTATATGTTCTTGACCAACAACATCTTCAAAGATCTGCGGCCTATATTTTCTATACAGAGCTTCAGCCATAATGTTCGCTCGCTATCTTGGTTGGTCTTTTTATCCTTACACAAACTGCCACGCATGCATGCTATGCACAGAAGGCTTAACACGGAGACAGCACGATGAGCAACATCTAGCGACGATACGCGGCAAGTATGCCAACAAAAAGTACCTCGAGAAGGCAGGGGCGCTCGCCAGCGGTCCCTTATGGCTGCTTCCTTCCAGACCTGACCAGGTTCAGAACATGTCGCCGCCCCAGCCCTTTCGAGATACTCTCATGTACAACCGTTTCAGTATAATAGAAGGCAGGCTTTAAGGTCTCTAGTTTTTTACTTGCTACTAAAAGTACACACCTTAGCAGCCACTCTCTCCAAAATGTAACACAGCTTCTCGCCTTCATGATCCCCGAGAAAGCTACGTTACCACACCGCACTAGCGGGCAATAAATCTCCGCAAATCAATACCCAACTCTTCGGCTTTTTTGCACAGCTCATGCCCGCTCATGCGCTCAATGTCCCACACGTCAAGCATTGCTGCAGGGAATCCGCCAAACGCTGCCGTTCCGCAATAGTCAAGCATATATTTACGTAATGCATCAACATCTATTCTTGCCATACTGGCCTCCTTATTTACTTGCGATAAAGACACCTTACCCTACAAAAGCATCCTGCAAGTCCTCCTGATGGGACTTGCAGGATTTTTTATTGCGAGACCCTTGGCTGGAGCCGAGAAAGAACTCTCACCAAACACAACTCAAAGGGGAGCTTGCAAAAAGATTTACCGCGCAAATTGTTTTTAGAACGCAAGATAGAACATATAGAAACCAATGAGCACCATTGCCGCACCCATAACACCTTTCAAGATGGTACTAAACTTACCATATCGTTCATTTTGCGAAAGCTTCTGCACAAACCCTAAAGAAGTACCGCAAATAACGGCGAGTATTCCATGTCCTACGGAATAAAGCAACAGCAGCACAATTCCCCATACAAGACTTCCTTGTCCTGAAACCACCGCAAGTAGAGCAATTAACACCGGTGTTGAACAGGGCGAGGAAAAAACCCCTCCCAAAATCCCCGCAACGAGGGCACCTATATAGCCCTTTTTCTTGTTTTTAGAAATGAGGTAACTTGAAGGAATAATCTCGTATATTTCCCACGTTTGCAAAGCCATAAGCATCATTAAGACACCTAAAAAGAGATACCACCATGTTGCTTGCGCACCAATCATATTTCCTGCAAGCGTCGCAACAACACCCAACACCGTAAAGGTGATTGCACTGCCTAATGCAAAGGTAAGCGAAAGCCTAAAAGCCTTACCTGGTGAATCCTTCCCCATGTTGCCAACGTATCCGATTACCAAGGGAACGCTTGAAAGCGAGCAAGGGGTAAGTGAGGTTAAAACGCCTGCCAAAAAAGCTAGCAGCGGAGCAATCCACACACTGCTCGCAATAAGGACCGAAAGCTGTTCAAGCCATACCTCTATCATGATTCCACACCCATATCAGCTAAAATCAAGCGCATCTGATCTTCAGTAAGTCCGCCTTGGTGCATGGTAATACTGTGCACTTCCGTGCCTTCTTCTGCATAAAAGTCAAATTGAATCTCAGAGGAGACCTCATCACTGGGAACATAAGGCGTTCCATCGGCATTTACAAACAACTGCGTAGGAATTACGGTGACAGGATAATCGCCTACCGCTTGGGGGTGCTGCCAAACATCTACAAATTGAATAATAGCCTTACCTTGCATTTCCTGGTTTAGCAACTCTAAAACAGGCTTCATCTCTTTACAGGGAACACATTCATCCGCACCAAAATCGATAATGATGGGCATGTCATTGTCCGTCAATGATGCAACATCTATACTAGTAACCGTCAGAGGGAATTCTCCTTGCTCTGCAGCTGATGTTTCATTTTGTGATGCATTTTGGAATAACCAAATTCCCAAAACGCCACATACCATAATGAGAGGAATTGCAATTCTGAGAATCTTCTTACGCTCCATAATCTACCTCAATTTCTCTTTGAGTTGCATAACCCTACGCTCAATCTCTTTGATAATTATTTCGAACTCTTCATCATCTTTACCAGTGGGGTCATCAAGTCCCCAATTTTCGGCATACTGAGACAGAACGTGAGGACAGCTTACATTGCAACCCATAAAAATAACAACATCAGGCGCAGGAATATCATTAATTGTTTTATTAAACTGCGTTTCTTCCATATCAACGGCATACAGATCTTTTATGAGACGCACCGCATCCTGATTGATATAATTGGTAATTTCAGTGCCTGCAGAATAGCTATCAAACACCTCACTACCAAAGAGCTTTCCTAACGCCTCGGCCATTTGGCTTCGACAAGAATTGTGATTACAGACAAAGGCTACTTTTGGTTTACCCTCACAGGTAATCTCAGGCTTAAAGGTTGCAAAGTTATACTCAATATCGAGCGTACCATCATCCCCAAAGTAGTGAATTGCCTCAACGGGGCACGCTCTTTCACAACCGTGACAACCATGAACGCAACCGTTGCCGTACACCACTTTTGGCTTTCCGAGGCTTTCGTTAAATTTAAAGACACCATGCTCGCACATGGAATTGCAAATATCACACCCAATGCATGTATCGTAATCGATTACTGGATACCAACCGTTGCTCATGTCTAGAACTCCTTTTTGACTTTAAACCACTGTTTTGTACTGTTTGCAATTTTCACCAAAATAAGCATTACCGGAACCTCAACAAGCACGCCAACTATAGTAGCCAAAGCTACAGGACTTGTCGCTCCAAAAAGAGCAATTGCTACCGCAACCGCAAGCTCAAAGAAATTTGAAGCGCCAATCATTCCCGCAGGTGCCGCAATATCATGCGAAAGCCCCAGTGCCTTACAGATCAAATAAGCGATAAAGAAAATGAGGAATGTTTGCAAAATAAGCGGAAGCGATATAAGAGCAATGTGGAGTGGATTTTCCAATATAACGCTACCCTGAAACGAGAAGATGAGCGTAAGCGTCAAAAGCAATCCGATAATAGTTAGATTGTTAAACTTTGGAATAAAGCCCTGTTCGAAATACTCTTTACCCTTGCATTTGGTTACAAAGTGCCTCGTCAAAATACCACCAGCAAGAGGCACCACGACAAATAAAACTACTGAGAGAATAAGAGTATCCCAGGGGATAGTAATACCACTTACTCCCAACAAAAAAGCAACTATAGGAACAAACGCTACAAGAATAATGAGGTCATTAGTGGCAACCTGTACAACCGTATAAGCAGGATTTCCCTTAGTGAGATGACTCCAAACAAACACCATTGCAGTACAGGGAGCAGCACCTAAAATAACTGCGCCTGCTAAATAATCGGTGGCCAAATCAGGTGTAATAAACCCTTTGAAGATGACAAAGAAAAAAAGCCACGCAATTCCAAACATGGTAAATGGCTTAATCAACCAATTAACTATCCACGTGACAATTAGTCCTTTGGGATTTTTCCCAACATTTTTAATGCTTTGAAAATCAACCTTCATCATCATAGGATAAATCATAAGCCAGATCAAAAGAGCAATCGGAATGCTCACGTTGGCATATTCAAAGGTTCCCAAAAACTCTGGAACTGCAGGTATATACTCACCAATGAGCACACCCACAATCATGCAGGCAATAACCCAGAACGTGAGGTACCTCTCAAAGAAACTTATACCTGTTGCTTTTTCCTGTTTTGACACCGTCAAACACCCTCTCTACCCATGAACTTTATAAAACAAACTACCTTATTTTCATATTGAATTTTTTTTATGAGTCAAGCAAACAAAAAGCCGGACAAAACGGCTTAAAGATATCTCTCATAAAAACTTTTTTATATATTAAACCTCGGTATCTACTACGTCAAGAAAAAATAAAAATTTCTTGCAGTTGTCTGAAAGCCATGCTAAGCTAGCATCATGGTATGTTAGTAGAGTAACATACCAAAAGACTAAGGAGGCGCAATGTGAAGATTAATTTTGATAGCGAAGCTCCCCTCTTTCAACAAGTAGCGGACGAAATTGCCAATGCAATTATTTCGGAAGCATTTTTGGAAGGAGAGCAAATTCCTTCAGTGGCAGACTTGTCAGTTGCTCTCAAGATCAACCCCGCAACTGCACTGAAGGGAATCAACATTCTTGTTGATAAGCAAATTGTTTACAAGAAAAGAGGTTTGGGAATGTTTGTAGAAGATGGTGCAAAAGAGAAGCTTCTTGAAGAACGGCGCAGCAATTTTTATGCCAGCTACATTGTCAAACTTCTTGAAGAAGGAAGACGCTTAGGACTTTCTGAGCAAGATATTGCCCGCATGATTGTTGAAGGAAAGCACTATGAATAAGAAAACTATACGAGAAATTTCGATTAAGCACGCAGCCAAAACCTATGGTGGCGTACGGGCACTCGACAACGTATCTCTTACGCTTAAGCCAAATAAGATCTATGGCCTACTCGGAAGAAACGGTGCCGGAAAATCAACTCTCATCAAAGCTATTGATGCACGCATTTTTCTCAATAGTGGAAGCATATTGGTGGATGGCGAAGAAAATGTAGAGAACGAGCAAGCGCTTGGCAAGATATACAGCATGAGCGAATCCACTTCCCTTCCCTCGTACAAGGTTAAGAGCATCTTTCACTGGAGTCGTGTCTACAATCCTTCATTTGATAGCGAGTATGCCTATGCCCTTGCGAGCCTCTTTAAGCTTGACGTGAACAAAAAACCTTCTGGCCTATCTACGGGATATAAGTCAATCTTGAAGTTCATTCTCACCATTAGCTCTAATCTTCCCTATCTCTTTTTTGATGAACCTGTTTTGGGTCTCGATGCAACACATCGAGAATATGTTTACAAAGTAATGCTTGAACGACAGATGAAAACAGAGTGCACTATCGTAATCTCAACACACATTATTGAAGAAGTTGCCAACATGATTGAAAGTGTGGCAATCATTCATAAGGGCACGTTGCTAGAGCACTGTGACAAAGATGAGCTCTTGCAGCGCTATTACACAGTTGTTGGCAGCAAGGAAGAAGTTGCCCGACACGCCCAAGGGAGACATGTTGTTAGCGAGACTGCCCTTGGCGCCCTTTCAAATTGCTGCATCAAAGGAACAATGCCTCATGGAGATACGGATAAATTAACCTTTGCTCACCCAGATTTGCAGCAACTTTTTATTTCTCTAACCCAAACCAATGAGGAGGCCTATTATGAAACTATTCGCAACCTATAAACAACTCGTAAGAGATTGGTTTTTTCCACTTGCAATCTATTTAGCAGCTATTCTTCTGCTTATAACAATGATTGGTTCAAGCATTGTTATAAGCGCACCTGAAGGCGGTAGCGGCGCTCTAGGAATGGACGCCTCCAGCTCACTATTTGTATTTACTGCACTTTTGGCAGCAGGCGGGTTTGGCAGCTTTGCTGCACAAAATGGCGTTTCACGCAAAACGTTTCATTGCTCAAAGGCTTTAGTTGCAATAACCTTCAGTGCCCTGGTATCTTTAACAGCAATCATCTTGCAGATTTTGTTAGACCTTGTTTTGCCGGGCAGAATACTCACTTCTGGGGTCTTTCAATTTGCCTCTGATGGTGTCCTTGGTTATTTAGGTTACTATATTTTAGCCTTTTCACTCGCACTTTTTTGGAGTGGTATAGGAATGTTTTTTGCGGGAATGAATGGCGTAACTACCAAATTGCAAAAAGCACTCATTTATATAGGGCTGGGTATTACCATAACAACTATATTACCAGGCCTTTTTACTCTTGTATTCGATGGTGACTGGATTGCCTTTTTTGTGATAATTGAAGAGATGATGATCTTTTTTAGAGATCCACTTAGTTCACTGCTCTTCAGCGTTATTGCTTTTATCGCGCTTTTTGCCCTCAGTTGGCTGATGGTAAAGAGGATTGAACTGAAGTAAATACTAAATTCGCTATTGCCATAATGTAAAATGTGCCTGTTAAGTAACTCTAACAGGCACATTTTCTTGCATTGCTAAGAAATTTTCTAACCTAAACCCTTACGACAAACCCTGAACTGCTTGCGACATTGAATAAGCAAGGTAGATAACCGCTATAAGCAACAAGGTTGCTACAACCTTAGCCACCACAGGCCAACCACTACGCCAAGTAAATACGATACCAGCAGGCCAAAATACAATAAGAAAGAAAATTATCCAAAACGTCCGCTGAAACCAGAGCTTAGGCTGATCTTCTTCGCCCACAATAGTATTTGCATCTTTGCGCAAATCTTTATGCTGCCAATCTCCTACGCGACGATTATTATCTGCCATATGTTTCCTCTTTTCTTCTCTCTACGCATCAAGACGCTGTGCCAAAAGCTCGTTGATTACCTTAGGGTTACCCTGCCCGCACATCTCTTTCATGCACTGACCGACAAAAAAGCCAATCAAGCCCGTTTTACCACTGCGATACTGCTCAACTTTCGCAGAGTTTGCCGCAAGCACCGCATCAACCACGGCTTCAATAGCACCTGTATCTGAAACCTGCTTCATACCGCGCTCTTCGACGATGGCAAGCGGGTCTTTGTCTTCATCAAACATTGCAGCAAAAACTTCCTTTGCCTGCTTTGAGGAAATCGTGTCATCTGCCTGTAAGCGTACAAGCTCTAAAGCACGCGCAGGCGTGAAGGGTGTTTCGCTCAAATTAATACCGTCGTTAGCGTTAAGATAAGCTGTTACATCATTGATAACCAAATTTGCGACCGGCTTTGCCAACACAGCAGCATCATCTGCCGCAGTTTCCATGCACGATTCAAAGAAGTTTGCTGTTGCTCGATGTTCAACCAAATGACGCGCATCATAAGCAGACAATCCGAAGGTTTCACCAAAACGTGCCGCCTTTTGGGCAGGTAACTCGGGGAGCTTTGCGCGCACGCAATCAATAAAGTCATCTGAGAGGTTATAGGGAGCAAGGTCTGGATCAGGGAAAAGACGATAATCGTCTGCTGTTTCCTTTACGCGCATAACAATGGTGCGCTTCTTTGAAGGATCCCAATGGCGCGTTTCTTGATAAATCTGGCCACCCTCTTCAAGTACTTCTGCCTGACGACAAATCTCATACGCCAAACCGTCATGCAGATTCTTAAAGCTGTTCATGTTTTTGAGCTCGGTCTTAACACCAAACTTCTCCTCGCCGCGGCGACGCAAACTCACGTTACCATCACAACGCATAGAGCCTTCTTCCATGGAGCAGTCAGAAATGCCAATGGCGAGATAAATTTGACGGAGCTTTTGCATAAACAAACGCGCTTCTTCAGGCGTACGTAAATCGGGTTCGGTTACCAGCTCGGTCAATGGGGTACCTGCACGGTTATAGTCAACAAGTGAATGCGTGGCACCCGCAATACGACCTTCTCCACCACCAACATGTACCATCTTGCCCGCATCTTCTTCCATGTGAATACGCGTGATTCCCACATGAGCAATGTACCCTTCAGCAGTGCGCGTCACGTTCCCATGACGCTGCCCCACTTCAAGACCATCGAGGTCGATGCGTTCTTTTGCTGCCGCACCATCAACATCCAAATCAAGGTGTCCACGCATGCAAAACGCCACCGGTCCTTGAGTAGTTTGAAAGTTCTTTGACATATCAGGATACATATAGGTCTTGCGGTAAAACATGGAGTGCTTTTCTATGTCACAGCCTGTTGCAAGGCCTGCCAAAACAATAGACTCAATGGCAGCTCGATTAGGCACTGGTAGAGCACCTGGCAAACCTAAACATACGGGACAGGTGTGCGTATTGGGCTGTGCACCAAATTCTAACTTAC
This sequence comes from uncultured Eggerthella sp., assembly GCA_964369725.1. Classification (GTDB taxonomy): domain Bacteria; phylum Actinomycetota; class Coriobacteriia; order Coriobacteriales; family Eggerthellaceae; genus Paraeggerthella. The sequence continues at coordinate 11,788 of CAYJGC010000015.1, read as the reverse complement.
ATCCACAAAACATCTTTGTATCAAGCGTGGTCAGTTCTGCATGTATTTCAAGACCGATAACTGCTTCCCAGTCTTGCAAAACTTCTTCTAGTTTACGCATGGCTATTCACCTGCACTTTCTGCCTGTGTGAAGGCCCCTGCACATTCATCAATCTGAACCAAGCCGGACAGCTCCTCACCAGGGACTGCCCCAGCCGCATCGGGGATTGACGTGGCGGATGCAAGCTTTTCGTTTCCTGCGAAAGCAGGAGCCACGGGAGCTTTTCCGTAAACCGTTTCAAGCGCAGCAGCAACACGCAGCATGTTCTCATCTTTAAATGCTGGCGAGATAAGCTGCACACCCACCGGCAAGCCAGAGTCTTGACCTAAACCGAGCGGCATACTCATACCGCCATTACCTGCGATATTAATTGATATCGTAAACATATCAGACAAATACATTTCTGTGGGGTCTGAAATTTCGCCAAAAGCAAATGCAGCACGTGGTGCTACTGGCGTCAAAATGCAATCTACTTTCTCATACGCAGAAGCGTAATCTTGAGTAATAAGCGTACGAACCTGCTGCGCGGGATAATAGTATTTTTCATACACTCCAGCGGAAAGCAAATAACTTCCCAACATAATGCGACGTCTCGACTCAGGACCAAAACCCTTTGCGCGGCTTGCCTCGTACTGCCCACCTAAGTCTTTATGACCGGTATCACAATAACCATAGCGAACCGAGTCAAAGCGAGCTAAGTTACTAAACGCTTCACAAGGCCCCAAAACATAATAAGCACTCATAGCTGCCTGGGCATTAGGCAGGTCTACTTCGACCAGTTCTGCACCAAGCTCCTGAAGGTGCTGTGCTGCTTGCTCAACCTTCGCTTTTACCTCAGCTGTCAAACCTTGAGCATTCATAAATGCAGGCACAATGCCTATTTTCATACCGCGAACACCTTCAGCAAGATTTGCGGTGAAGTCTGTCTTGATATCTTGGCTCGTGCAATCAAGAACATCGCGGCCTGCAATAGCATTAAGAGCAAGTGCCGCATCTTCCACACTACGCGTAAACGGTCCAACCTGGTCAAGCGAACTGCCGAAAGCAACCACACCATAGCGAGAAACAACACCATATGTTGGCTTTACAGCAACAATGCCGCAAAAGCTTCCTGGTTGGCGGATAGATCCACCCGTATCACTGCCAAGCGTCATAGTTGCAAGTCCCGCAGCTACCGCCGCCGCACTACCACCAGAAGAACCGCCAGGTACACGCGTTAAGTCCCAAGGGTTTTTCGTTGCGCCAAACGCACTGGTTTCCGTTGAAGAACCAAACGCAAACTCATCCATGTTGAGTTTCCCTAACGGAATACAACCCGCATCAAGAGAGCGACTTACGCAAGTTGCCGTGTAGGGCGAAACGTAATTTGACAACATACGCGAAGAACACGTGGTATGTGTTCCTACTAAATTCATGTTGTCCTTAAAAGCTACCGGAACACCAGCCAAAGGACCCATATCTGAAAAAGTCCCCGCCGTCAAAGCAGCGTCTATGCGAGCCGCTTGCTCAAGTGCAAGAAGCTCGGTAGTTTCAAGAAACGCATGGGTTGCGCCATCAAAAGCCCGAATTCTCTCAATTGAGGATTGTGCTACTTCACGTGCAGAAAACTCTCCGCCTGTTAAACCTTGCTGAATATCGCGTATTCCCATACAAGAAAATGCACTCGCTGTCATTAGCGATCCCCTCCTTCGCTCAAAATTGAAGGGATAAGGAAACTGCCTTCACTGTCTTTGGGAGCATTTTGCAAAGCAACTTCTTGCGAGAAGCTAGAAGCTTGATTGTCTTCGCGCATCACGTTTGAAAGACCACCTATAGGATGGAAGGTGGGTTCTACTCCTTCAAGATTGTATTCCGTAATAGGCTTAAGGCTATCAACAATAGCATTGAGATCCACGGTCATCTGGGAAACTTCGCTATTGGTGAGCCCAATGCGCGCATATTCCGCAATGTCACGAACGGCGCGTTCGGTTAAATGCTGGGTCATAGAGAGCTCTTTTCTTTTAATACTGCAACAAACTGATGATTGCCCCTCTTCCGCAGCTAACGCTCCTGCTTGAGCAATTTCATGTCTAAAACCATAACCAAACTATAATAGCAAAGCAAAAGGGTATCGTGGAGTTTAGTCTAGGAGCAAGATAAAAAAGATAGAGCCTCTATAACCAGTTCTTGATTGATGTTAGGCGAGCTCTCAGGGAAAGCTCGTAGAGCAATATTTAAAATTACCTCATAAAAAGTAGATATATCCACTATAATAAAAACACTAACGTACCCTTCCTAACAAAACAAGAGGAGAAATTATGCAACAAAAAAGTGTATGGCAAACAGTTCTTAAAGTTATTTCAATTATTATGATTGTAACGGGAGCTATTGCCGCTATTCTCGGTCTTTTGGCCGTATTTGCCGGAGGTGCTACCGTGGCAGTTTCTGACGCAAGCGAAGATATGGCTATTGCTGGAGGGGCTATCGTTGGAATCCTCGGTATAATTGTAGTTTTTCAAGGTATCTTCAATATTATTATTGGCATTTTTGGTCTTCGTGGTGCAAAAGATCCTGCAAAAATTGGCGTGTTTTTTGTTCTTGCAATCATTGGCGTTGTACTCGGCGTCATTGGCCTCATCAGCGCAATAAGCACCGGCGGCGATATCTACTCATACGTTATCGGTCTCATCATGCCCGTGCTTTGTCTTGTATCTGCTTACCAGATTAAGCAACAAAATAATCTCTCATAGCTTTCGTGCTGCGCGATTACAAAGCTTCCTGCTCCCCTTATTGGGGAGCATTTTTTATACTTTCCTACCTTAAACAAGAATGAAAATACACTAAAGGGGCGGCAAAATATCTTTGCCGCCCCTACTATTATCTCTTGGCTCATGGAACGCAAATCGCGTCCTGCAAGCTTTTGCCTTGCTCTTGTTTAACGCTGTGAGAAGTTGAACATTGAACGAAGCTCTTTACCTACGACTTCAATCTGAGCCTCTGCATGGCTAGTGCGCTGCTCTTTAAGCCATGACATGTTGGTTTTAGCATCTTCCATATACTCGCGAGCAAATGTTCCGTCCTGAATAGCAGTCAAAACATTTTTCATTGCAGCTTTTGATTCAGCAGTAATAACCTGCTTGCCAGCATAATAGTCGCCATATTCTGCCGTATTTGATACAGAGTAGCGCATCTTTGACATACCGCCTTCATACATAAGATCAACGATAAGCTTCATCTCGTGCAAGCACTCAAAGTATGCCATCTCAGGTGGATAACCAGCCTCAACAAGCGTCTCAAAACCAGCATTTACCAACTCGGTCATACCGCCGCACAAAACAGCCTGTTCGCCGAATAAGTCGGTCTCGGTCTCGTCTTTAAAGGTGGTCTCAACAATGCCTGCACGAGCTCCGCCAACACCCCAAGCATACGATAAAGCTACTTCTTTAGCTTGCCCGCTTGCATCTTGTTGAACTGCAATCAAGCAAGGAACACCAGCGCCTTCAGTAAATACACGACGAACCATATGACCAGGACCTTTAGGTGCACACATGATAACGTCTACATCTGCAGGCGGCGTGATAAAGCCATATACAATGTTAAAGCCATGCGCAAACGCGAGAGTATCGCCTGTCTGCAAATGAGGTGCAACCTCAGCAGCATATATAGCAGCCTGCGTCTCATCGGGAGTAAGAATCATGATAAGGTTTGCTTCTGCAGCAGCTTCAGCAACACTCATAACAGGCAAACCTGCATCTGATGCTTCTTTACAAGAAGCTGACTCAGCGCGCAAGCCCACACGCACATCACAGCCAGAATCTTTTAGATTAAGTGCATGTGCATGTCCTTGGCTGCCGTAGCCAATAACTGCAATTTTCTTATCCTGGATAAGTTGAGGGTTTGCGTCCTGTTCGTGGTAGATGGTAACGGCCATTTTTACTACTTCCTTTCTGTTGAATATCTATCATAAAACAAGCAAAGTTGGTAAATCTAAATTCCCTTAGAATTCCTTGACATTGCTATTTTACCAGTGCGAACAATCTCTTTGATGCCATAAGCACGCAAGAGATCTTCAATACCTTTAAGCTTATTTTCATCACCCGTTACTTCAATGGTGATTGAGTTTTTCCCCACATCAATAATCTTTGCACGAAAAATGTTGGCAATTTCAATGATCTCACTGCGGCGTTCGGGGTTTGCCGAAACTTTAAAAAGCACTAACTCTCGCTCAATCGAAGCCTCATCAGTAAGATCGGTAATTTTGTGTACGCTAATAAGTTTATTAAGCTGTTTAGTTATCTGCTCAATAGCCACATCGTCTGCATTAACCACCGCAGTCACACGAGAGCGTGTAGGATCTTCGGTAGGACCAACAGAGAGTGACTCGATGTTAAAACCACGACGCGAAATCAACCCTGTCATACGCGTGAGGACGCCGGGTGTATTTTCCATCAAAACCGATAAAACATGTCTCATCTTTATCCCCCTTTCCTATTCTTGCTCTTCGAATACTACTTTTACACGTGAAGGAACGGCTCCTACGGCAATATCAACAGCACCGATAGTATCTGAAAGAGCAGCACCGGGAGCCACCATGGGATATACGCTTTGCTCACGTGCAATAACAACGTCGAGCAAATACGGACCCTCGGCCGCCAACATCCGCTCAATAGCTGCATCAAGATCTGTAGGGTCTTCGACGCGCTCTCCCTCCCAACCGTAAGCATCTGCCAGTTTGACAAAATCGGGCGTAGCGTCAAGCAAAGTAGACGAGTAACGCTCTTCATAAAACAAACGCTGCCACTGATGAACCATTCCCAAACAACGATTATCCATAATGAGCACCTTAATGGGTACTTTATGCACTATTGCTGTTGCCATTTCCTGACAGTTCATCTGGAAAGACCCATCTCCTGCCACACACACTACCGTTTTTTCAGGGCACGCCATAGCGGCACCAATAGAAGCAGGAAAACCAAATCCCATGGTTCCCAAACCACCTGAAGAAATAAACGACCGGGGCTCTTCGCGGGCAATATACTGAGCTGCCCACATTTGATGCTGGCCAACTTCGGTCACAACAATGCTGTTGTGCGGATCAAGCGCATCGGAAAGCTTGGTCATTACGGCTTCAGGAATAATCTGGTCATGCTCATCTCCCTCTGGAGGAAGGTAGAAAGGATGGCGGCGTTGCCATTCAGAAATACGCTCGACCCAAACATCACTGTTGGGCTGGGCATTTTCTTTTTCTAACGACGCTACAACACCAGCAAGAACTCCTTTAACATCACCAACAATGGGAACACAAGCTTCGCGCACCTTACTAATTTCTGCCGGGTCAATATCCATATGAATGATTTTTGCACCCTGAGCAAAATCACCCAAACGCCCCGTAACGCGGTCAGAGAAACGCGCACCCGCCGCAATGATAAGATCACTTTCCATCATGGCAAGGTTTGCATATTTTGAACCATGCATACCGACTGGCCCTAAATGCAAAGGATGTGACGCAGGAAAAGCTCCTTTTCCCATAAGGGTGGTCACCACGGGAATTTGCATCAAGTTGGCTAGCTTAAGCAGCTCTTCAGAGGCATCCGATGTCACCACACCGCCGCCTACGTAAAGAATAGGGCGCTTAGAATCTTTAATATAGGTTGCTGCTTGCTTGATTTGTTTTGTATTTCCTTTGTACGTAGGCTTATACGAAGGAAGATTTACTTCGCTCGGATAGTCAAAAACAAAAGTTTCACCAGCTAAATCCGAAGGCAAGTCAATCAAGACGGGGCCTGGACGACCACTAGCAGCAATATGGAATGCTTCGCGGAAGGTTTTGGTAAGGTCTTCGATATTCTGAATAAAGTAGCTATGCTTTACCACAGGCATTGTTATGCCCACGATATCGGACTCTTGAAAAGAATCAGTGCCTATAACGCCACGCGGTACCTGACCGGTAATAACCACCAGTGGAATGCTGTCCATATGCGCTGTTGCAATACCCGTTACGGTGTTGGTAGCTCCCGGTCCGCTTGTTACAATTGCTACGCCAACTTTACCCGTAGCGCGCGCATAGCCATCAGCCTCATGTACGGCACCCTGCTCATGGCGCGCTAATATGTGCGTAATTTGAGTTGAATCATACAAGGCATCATAAAGCTTGATAGCCTGACCGCCTGGGTAGCCAAAAATACGATCAACGCCTTCCGCTTCAAGAGATGCTATGACCGCTTGTGCGCCTGTTAAGATTTGTCCTTGTTTAGTGTTACTCATGAAACAAATGCCCCCTTATCTGCAGAGCTTACTAATTTTGCATATTTTGCCAACACGCCATAATTATGCTTTGGTGCGGGTGTTTCAAAACAATCACGACGTCGCTGCATTTCGGCTTCATCTACCTGCAGCGTGATAGCTCCCCCTTCAATATCTACTGTCAGCTGATCACCCTCTTCGATAAGTGCAATAGGGCCACCTGCCGCCGCTTCAGGACTCACGTGTCCTACAGCTGGACCTTTAGTTGCCCCAGAAAAACGACCATCTGTGATAAGTGCAACACTCGTAGAGAGACCCATTCCCACAATAGATGAAGTGGGTGTCAGCATTTCACGCATGCCGGGACCACCCTTTGGCCCTTCATAGCGGATTACGACAACATCACCAGCTTTAATTTGACCTGCGTTGATGGCAGCACACGCGTCTTGTTCGCTGTTAAAACAACGGGCAGGACCTGTGTGGGTCATCATCGACGAATCCACCGCAGATTTTTTAACAACTGATCCATCGGGAGCAATATTGCCATACAAAACCTTCAGCGCTCCTACGGGTGAAAATGGATTGTCATGCGTTCGACACACTTCCCCATCAGCAGTAATGCCGTCGCGCTTCATACCCTCCAAAAACTCGCCCATAGTTCCCAAACACGTTATTGCATCACGTTTAATGAGTCCCATCTTGTCAAGTTCCGAAATCACGATAGGAACACCACCAACCTCATACAAATCTGATAAAGGACGAGGTCCCGATGGCTGCAGCTTTACCAAATGAGGAGTTTGCGCGCTTGCCTCATCCCAGTCTTTCATAGTGACAGGACAGCCTGCCTCTCGCGCAATTGCAGTCACATGCAACACTGTGTTGGTTGATCCACCAAATGCCATATCGCACTCCATGGCGTTGTGTATAGCATCAGCACTAATGATGTCGCGTGCGCAAATGCCCTGGTCCAACAGCTCCATAATTTTCATACCCGTACGCTTTGCAAGTCGAATACGTTCGGAATAAACTGCAGGAACGGTACCATTGCCCGGCAGAGCAATGCCCAGAGCCTCCGTAAGGCAATTCATGGAATTTGCCGTAAACATACCTGAGCAACTGCCGCACGTTGGGCAAGCCGTATCTTCGTAATACTTCAACTCTTCTTCAGTCATTTTGCCCGTTGCTACGGCAGCGGCACCATCAAACAAAGTATTGAGATCGGTTGTAGGACCATGTCCGCCAGGCTGCTTACCAGCCAACATGGGTCCACCAGAAACAAAAATTGTTGGGATATTTACACGCAATGCTCCTAGTAACATACCCGGAACTATTTTGTCACAGTTAGGAATACAGACCATGGCATCAAAGGCATGACCTTGAACAGCACATTCCAGGCTGTCCGCTATAACTTCGCGTGAAACAAGGGAGTAGTGCATGCCCATATGATTCATCGCAATTCCGTCGCAAATGCCGATGGTAGAAATTTCAAAAGGCACGCCACCTGCCATATAAATGCCTGCTTTAACGGCATCGGCAATTTTATCAAGATTATTGTGACCAGGAATAATATCATTGCGCGAATTAATTACTGCAATGAGGGGACGCTTCAGCTCTTCGTCGGTAATACCGTCTGCTTTAAGTAAACTCCTATGCGGGGCGCGCGCGGTTCCGCATCTAATTGCATCGCTGCGTAAACTTGTCGTTGTTCCTACCTGATTCACGTTGCCTCTTCTCTATCTTAAGCCATAAAAAAATCCTGTTGCAAGCAAACTGCACCAGGACCTCAGACAGAAAGTAGTAGGTTTACGTTTTCACGTTTACTACGCCAATCAGACAGATAACGGAGTCACCGGTTTAGCTTACTTGCTTACGCACATCCCGAAGGTCGTCCGGTGACAATACGCAGCGTTCCTGCCAAACTGCTCGGAGGTGGCTTTCAGACCGCCCACCACTGACTCTCAGCTACCGTCAGCTCTCTGAAGATGGGTTCGTTCCTACTTTCCTCGTCAACACATTTGAATATGTAGTTAAGAACAAAAGCAAGTATACACGTCGCAGTGCATTTTGCAAGAAAAATTACGTAGAACTCTATTGCATCCAGAAATTCCTTACTCGATGCAATAGAGCAGAATGTCAACATGATCGTCTGGCAACGGCGCTGCCGATTGCCGTTTGACAAAATGATCGCCTGATAAAGACACTCCCGTTACTGTCCTCACAACACACGAGAGATGAAGACTCAACACACCCGAACTTACTCTCCCGAGTTGCGTCACTTCCCCCTAAC
>CAYJGC010000015.1:0-3139 GCA_964369725.1 uncultured Eggerthella sp. | reverse complement strand
AAAACTGCTGCAAGAAGCAATACTCCTCCGCCAAAGGCGAGTAAGGCAAAATGATTTGTCATAAAACCTAATTTGAAAATGGTTTCGTTGCCGCGGCAGTTAAACCCATGGAACAAACGTGCGAGCGATAAGGTAATAAACGCCATAGTCATCGCTAATTCCACCCCTCCATCGTTCATACCAATGAAAAATGCGACCATGGTGGGTACCGCAATCAAGAATCCTTGAACAAAAATTTGTGTTGCTAAGGAACGATCAAGAAGTGGGGCTTTGGGATCGCGGGGTTTATTGCGCAAAAGGTTTTCTTTTGCGGGCTCCATACCAATAGCAATTGCAGGCAAACTGTCAGTAAGCAAATTGATAAACAATAAATGAACAGGAGAAAACGGTGCAGGCAATGCCGCTATCGAGGCAAACAATACACACATAATACCTGCCATATTGCCCGAGAGTAGGAAATTCACCGCATTTTTAATGTTCGCATACACACCGCGCCCATTCACAACAGCACCCACAATGGTTGCAAAATTATCATCGGTTAAAATCATGGCAGAAGCATCTTTGCTTACTTCGGTACCCGTAATACCCATCGCAACGCCAATGTCTGCCTTTTTAAGCGCCGGTGCATCATTAACACCGTCTCCCGTCATAGAGACAATGCACCCACGACGTTGCCACGCATCCACTATACGAATCTTATGCTCAGGCGACACGCGTGCGTACACCGCGACATGTTCAAGAACTTTGTCGAGCTCTTCATCGCTCATTGCGTTAAGTTCTACCCCTTCAAGGGCGGTATCTCCCTCTTCAAAAATACCAATAGTGCTCGCTATGGCAGTTGCCGTAACTTTATGATCTCCCGTAATCATTACCGTGCGAATACCACCCATCTTGGCATCTGCAACCGCCTTAACCGATTCCGGTCGAGGAGGATCCATCATGGCAACAAGCCCAACAAAGGTATACCCGTATTCGTCTTCAAGAGTTAGTTCACGTTTTTCGCTTATTTCACGGCGAGCAAAGGCTAGTACGCGCAATCCGTTACTCGAAAGTTTATTGTTGGTTTCGAGAATTTGTTGTTTCTCCTGCTCTTCAAGCGGAATTGCTCCTTGCGAGGTTAATACGTAATCTGAACGATCAAGCAAAACATCCAGCGCACCTTTTGTCTTGATAGTTGGAACTCCCCCCACCTCATGCAAAGTACTCATAAGTTTTCTATCGGAGTCGAACGCCAACTCAAACAAACGAGGATACTCTTCACGATAAGCAATTTCATCAATACCGAGCGCATCTCCCACTTGCACTAAGGCGACCTCGGTGGGGTCACCGACTGAAGTGCCCTCTTCCACATTTGTAACGGCATCGCTTGCCAAAAGACCAATGCTTACGAGCGAACGTTGTGGTTCGTTACTCATGTCTAATTCTTCAACGTCAAAAAGCTTGCCGTCGGCATACATCTTTTGCACCGTCATACGGTTTTGCGTAAGCGTACCTGTTTTGTCGGAGCAAATTACCGAAACACTTCCCAGCGATTCAACTGCTTTAAGTTCCTTAATGATAGCGTGCTGTTTGGCCATTTTTTGTGTGCCGATAGCTAAAACTATCGTGACAATAGAACCAAGTGCCTCTGGGATTGCAGCAACCGCAAGCGCAACAGCAAACATCAGAGCATCGAGCACATTCATGCCGCTACGGAAAATTGACAAAGCAAAGACAAGTACACAAATCGCCATAATGCCAATAGCAAGTTTTTTTGAGAAGTTATCCAGACTAATTTGAAGAGGCGTTTTACGCTGCTCTGTCTGATTCATAAGCGCTGCAATACGACCGATTTCTGTTTGCATGCCTGTTGCCACAACCAACACATTTGCTCGACCATACGTTACTAGGGATGACGAAAACACCATGTTTGTTTGATCGCCCACCGCAATACCTTCTTGCATGATAGGTTTATCAGTCTTTTCAACCGCATCGCTTTCACCCGTAAGAGCACTTTCGTTTACTTTAAGTGAGAAGTTTTCCAGAATACGTCCATCTGCTGAAACCAAATCACCCGCTTCAAGCAGCAAAATGTCACCTGGCACCACTTCAGGAGCGGGAATTTGAACAATTACGCCGTCACGTAAAACTTTAGCAATAGGCGCGCTCATTGCCTTTAAGCTAGCAAGCGACTGCTCAGCCTTGACCGTTTGCACCGTGCCCAATACCGAATTCAAAATAATAACAGCAATGATAACGATGGTACTTTCCACATGTCCCGATACAGCTGAAATTGATGCTGCCACAATAAGAATCACAACAAGCAAATCTTTAAACTGTTCAAAAAATATAGTAAGGGTGCTTTTCTTTCCCCGTTCTTCTAGCTCGTTTGCGCCAAAACGCTCACGTCGCTCGTCTGCTTGAGCACTAGTCAGACCTTCGTGCGAAACCTGCATTTCGTCAAGCGCTTGATCTGCCGAAAGATTAAACATGGGCTTTTCCAACGTAAGTTCCTTCCTCTTTTTGGAGGTCACAAGAAAAAAGACTTTCCGCCAACACATGCATCACAAAATGCAATCTGTCAACAAAAAGTCTCGTTACCATACTTGGCTCGTTTTCCGGGTTTTCAACCGAGATGTCGAAAAACGACTTTCAACTACTCCCTTTTCATGTTGTCATCATTTAACCATGCCTCAAGCATTTTTGACAGAAGAAATAGAAGGAAACCTCAGTTGAACCAAATCTGTTGTTCACTCTCCATAAGAACCTTATGAACAGCTGCGCGCCACTCAAGCTAACGTCCATCAAATCACAGAGCCTAGCACAAAGAAGAAACACGCCTCTCTGGATTCGTAGCACGAGAAAGCTCACTGACCTTGCTACGAGCGCGAGATATCTCGCCTTGCCAGGTTCACAGCGCAAGGCAACTCACCGTGTCTGACGCAAACGTAAAGCAGTTCAGCACTTCTAGCAGATTACACAAGACAGCTTCCTGTTCCCAGAACACAACACAAGACGACTCACGATACGTGATCCATAGCACAAGGAAACTCATCTCGTGCAGTACAAACAAGGAGCCCTGTTCCACGGCTCCTTGTTTGTTTGCAAATATGACGGCTGATTAACTCTGTAGGTTGGCGCTAGAGATTACCTACCCATG
>CAYJGC010000014.1:9438-35239 GCA_964369725.1 uncultured Eggerthella sp. | reverse complement strand
ATCCACCAGCCAGGTATATAGTTTTTAGATTTCTTGTTGCTTTGAGCTTTTCATAAATAGACGCGGGGCATAGTGCGACTTTTGCTGAAGTAGGTACTATGTCAGAATTTCTATTGGGCATCATCTTGTTTTCTCCTCTTCAAACCATAATCAACATTAATGGTACTACGATGGAGACTGCTCGGATTATCAATACCATTTTGTTTCCAGCATCCTTGCTGTCAGAAGCTTTAAGAAGCCATTTAATGAGCCAATTAAGGTAACCTTAAAATTTGCCAAGAGAAGCAATACTTTGCAAGATTAGAGATAGCCGCAGAACAAAGGATGCTACTATATTTCCTATATTGTCTTTCTCCTTAAAACCAGCGCTATCAAGAGCGTCACAAGTGAAACTCCGGCGACACTCAGCCCGGCAATAAGAATCACATCTCCTGTTGCAGAACTTATCTGACCAGCGGGCAACTGCTGAGAGTTTTCTGTTTGAGAAGTTTGAGTTTCATCCGGAATCACTGGGGCTGTAGGGTCTTCCGGATCTGAAGGAAATACTTGTTTTGCACTCTTATGAACCAAATCTGTCGCCACAAGATAAGGGATTCCCGCTTCGTCATAGGTCACAGTTTCCTCGTACACTCCTAGCCTTGCTTGCGATACGATTTCAAAATCGTAAACATCTACTATGGCTACATACGAAAACACAACTTCTTCGCCTGGTGTCAAAGAAGGTATCTCATAGGTAATCACCTTAGCATCTTCGTCATAAGCTCCCTCTAGGCTAGAGGAGTACGTTGTGCCCTCGGGAAGCTTTTGATATACATAGTTATCTTCACTTGTAAGAACTCCAGTATTTTTTACTGTGATTTCATAACTAATTTCTTGCCCAAATTCTACGTCATACGGCGTAGAAGTGGTGTTTTCTATGGTGAGCTTACTATTTTTTTCTATGATATATGAAGCGGTGTCATCCATAATTATTTCTTGCTCTCTTCCAGAATAGTCAATATATCCCGTACTGGAAGCACCAAGAGATGTTCCTACTAGGGTCTCGCCATTTTTGATTTTTTCCCAGTCTACTTTTGATTCATCGAACTGTTTATAAAATGAAAGTCTAGCAGAGGTTATTCCCCTGCTTCCAGCATTCCAATTTACTGCTCCTGTATCTTTGTCGTATGTAATACCAAGGTGTGATAACTCATCAAGGGAGTCTACAGTTTCTGTATGCACTTCTGCAGAATCTTTTATTGTGTAATTAATAGTCACAGGGTGATCAGCATCAGAAATCATATAGAAATCGCTATTTATACTTGTTGTTAAATTTGTGGTCGATGTTAAAATCTTTTCAAGTTCTTCTTGAATGCTCAGAAGATCATCAGGACTTTTAGAGTTTCTCATGTTTTCGTTTCCATAAGAATCTGAAGTAGCTATGGAAGGACCAAAAGTATTGAAATTAACATCTGGTATATCAATACCTATAAAATATACAATTGCATTCGTTTCTTTGATAAAATCTGTCATATATGTGTCTAAAGAACTCGGGGTAGCAAGCGTGCCATTAGGCACTCCATCCGTTACAAATATTAAAAGGTTTTGGTTGCCAGAATGGGCTTCTCCTTCTTTTGTAAATTCAGCTTTAGCGAAATCCAAACCGTCTTCATAATGAGTGGAGCGAGTGCCCGTAGTATTTAAAAATTCATCGACTAAAGGAACACTTCCTAAATCTTGTGAAGAATGAAGAGTTCCTGCAAAATTTCCATAACCTATAGTATTACCGCTATTTGTTAAAGCTATTTCAGACAATTCATGAAATATCGATTTTGAGATATTCATTCTATCGTAACAATCTCCGGCTGCATTTAGACTATCTATGTACTCACCAGCCGAGATGCTTGTATTTATGGCAACAGGTGAGTAAAACTCCCAAACCAAAGATGAAGCTGCGGTTTTATTAAAAATATCTCTATCGATTTTCGTAAAACTCTCGTTTTCTAATTCTTTTTTTTCCAATTCTGCATCCGTGGCAGGAGCATCAATAAAAACTCTTGCAGAATCTTTTTGAGCTGCAACGCCTGTATAATCATAATGATGATGATGCGATAAATTACTAATATTAAAAATAAAGTAATTAGAGTACCTTAAAGATACTGCACTACTTTCTGTGGCTACACCTTCTTTAATTGCGTAATTTTTTGCTTCTTTTAAAATTGTTGCTTTCCCATTGATTGAATCGTACCAATCACCTGTCCAATCAGATTCTGAAGGAAAATGATAATAATTATATAATACACCGTCTATTCTAATGAGTATTTTGTAAGCGTGTTCTTCATGAAGGCAAGGAGTAGCGCTTACGGCTCCTGATGTTTGTCCAGCTATCATATTCATTGAGCCTGACTGGTCTGTTACAAACATAGTATTGACTGGTTGAGCTAGGGTGTCTCCTGCAAAATCTAAGTCCACTCTCAGAATATTTTCTTGAATATCCTCCCCGTCTTCAAAATATACTGAAGTTTTAGCTGCTCCTGTTTCTCCCGTTGCTATCATTTCTTTTTCTAAATTATTGACAGCTTCATCAAAAGGAATATATGTGTCTTCTTCTTTTATAGAAATTTCTATTTTAGTCAAATCTATATAATTTTCTTCCATTTGATACAAAATGCTTGACTCTATCATGGTAGTAGCCCCTAAAAGAAAAGGGCTCGCCACAAAAAGCAATACTGCTGCTATGATTTTTTTTAACACTCATTTCTCCTTAAAAGAAACGCATCCCTGAAATACAAATTAACTTACTGCATTTGGCAGCAATGAAGTAAAACAGTAGATTAATTATTTTACTACGCTACTTCGTTAAAAAGGCTTGATTAATCAAAAATTGTAGAAATTTAGAATATCGACGTTAGCCGAACGAAAATACAGTCAATACAACCAAAGAAAATCAAAAGAAATCCCTTTTAGACATACGTTTCTCGATTAATATAGTTAACATGAAAGCTAACTTCTCATTGTTGAAAAACAATGAGAAGTTACTGACTGGCAACGGTCTAAACTTAAGCAAATTGCCTGAAGCAATAAGCAGCTTTAAGAATCTTGCCAACCTGACAGCAATAATCACACTGCGCTGCTCAGATCCTCCAATCACATTACCAGTCCGGCAAAAGGTTTTTTGAATTGAGGTTTCTGCCTGCACATCCTGGCTAAGCCTCGCGAATAAATCATAAAGACATAGGATTTAAACAAACCCAGTCAGAAGAGATGCTCCCTATCATAAAAAGTGGCAAGCACATATCTGATTGCCACTTAGTAATGTGTTTCTTGCTTGAAAGAAGCTGCAATATTCTTTTTTGCACAAGTTCCACTAATTGCTACTCTTAACCACTCTTGTAGCCGCAAACACATCACCAGCTGAAAGAGTGGCTGCTCCTGCAAAAAGCGAAGAACCCTCTGCAGCAAGGAAACGTCTCCTATAGCAGACGTTTAAGCACCGCCTGTCTTTGAAATATCAGTGGGGTCTGTGTGGATAGGGGGTATAGCACCCCATCCCAATGAGCTACAAGCGTGAAGCTTCCAGTTACATTTTGACTAAGTTCATTCAAAACAGAGTTCACGCCAAATACAGGTCAATATATCTCAGGAGAAAACTCAAAAACGGGCGAAGTCCTTCATTCCTTGCGTAATAATCTCTATGTAATTCTAAGCAACTGCTTAGTAGATGAAGATTATTTTTTACCTACCTCTTTAAGGTGCTCGATTTGTTCGTCAACGAGAAGTTTTGCTTTTATATATTGTTTATTTTCAGATAGTGAACACGAAAGTAATCTTTAACTTATTTTTTAACAACCTATCACTCGATAGATTGAATTACCATTGGTAGTTCAATCTATCTACATGTAACACACGCTCATTAACCCTTAAACCCCAAAACCCTACCCCTTAAAACTCAGTCCGAGCGTCTCGGTAAGCTTGAAAGATTCATCTGTCAGGGCGCCTTCTTCGGTCAGAATTGGCGTATCCAAGATTGCCTTGATTGACCCCGCCAGAGTTGCCGCCCGAAGCACAATTTGCTTTGCCTCCTCAGAATATTGAGCATAGTCAACTCCTTCTTCTGCAAGAACGTTTTCCAACTCAAAAACAAGGGGGGCAAATCGGGCATCAAGCCTTGCTAAAAAGGTATAAAACATATACG
The DNA here is from genome assembly GCA_964369725.1 of uncultured Eggerthella sp. Classification (GTDB taxonomy): domain Bacteria; phylum Actinomycetota; class Coriobacteriia; order Coriobacteriales; family Eggerthellaceae; genus Paraeggerthella. The sequence goes on along the minus strand of CAYJGC010000014.1, from coordinate 31,065 downwards.
TGCGGCGCCTTATAGCGTCACACTGGAACGCAGCATTCCCAATCTCTTCGCAAATCTCGCTTGCCTGAGCATCGTTTGCTTTGGCGACTTCAAGCTTTTCTTCGGCTTTCTTTCCCACAATGAGTCCCATAACCAACAAAGCGGGTCCAGCTACAATCCCGCCGAGTACCATCATTCCGCCAGCCATTCCTGCTCCACCCGCAGCTAACGAGCCGCCACCAAAAAATGCCAAGGTCGCGTTCGTTGCAGCCGCTCCGCTCAATGATGAAATAGCGGTGCCTGTTGAAGCAGCCGCAAACGTTGTCGCAGCACTGTAGGCTCCAAAGGCAGTCAGCGCACCGCCAGCTGCACCTGCGCCTATTCCGCCAACCACGGCCACAGCAAACTGCTGAAGTTCTTTCAACTCACCCAGTGATTCTTTGTCTATGCGAAACTTCTTAAGCTCTTCCAATCCCAAAGATTCAACCAGATCAAGATTTTTTATCTGCTCGAAACTATTGATAAAACGCGTAATGGAGCTGTTGAGAACGTACAGTTTTTCTTCGCCAAGATGCGTCAAAGAATCAGCACACGCCACGCGAGAGCGCTCAAGCGAAGATCTTGCCACATCAACACGGTCGTTTGCGCTGTTTGTCAATTTACTTGCCGCGCGGCTGTCCATAAAACCTTTTATCGTTTTCCCCGCGCCTGCAACACCAGTAGCCGCAGCCGGAATAATGAATATCAATGGTAGCGCCATTAGATTCTCCTTTAGTTATCCGTGACAAGCATTTCGGCAGCTTTTATTATCGTTTCCTCACGTGCAGTAATTTCTCGTATCAGGGGTTCGATTTCGTTGAAACTCCTTGCGCTCTTCTTCAATTTTTCCTTCTCGGCACTAAGTTCAATAATTGCATCATTATAGCCGGCTAACTCTTCGACTATCGCTTTATCTAAGTCAATCACTTCGCAAACGTACCTAATAAAATCAGACTCATCAGCGGAAACAGAATCTGCGCTTGCAACAGCAAACAGATTCCAACAAAAAGATTTTTTCTCTTGAGGGGAGAGCTCGACAGAATCCAGCGTGCGTTTTGCGTTTATCTTTGCAGAAGCAACCCAACCAAATTCTCCGCTCTCTTTCTGAACCTGAGCAACAGACTCGTCAATCATTTCATGATGATCTTTTTCTACATCATCGTCTATTTCATCAAGCAGTTCGCAGATTTTTTCTTTCTCTTCCTTTGAAACTTCTCCATCAGCAGCGGCAAGGAAACTAAGTAACGCGGCAAACTCATAGTCCTGAGTTGCCTGGCTTTCTTCCTCAGCGCCACTAATTTTGTCACCAATTTTTTTACGAATGTTAGCTGATCCAGTACTTGCCGTATCGCCCGCCGTGCGAACGCCTTCACCTATTGTCTTGGCGGTATCACCAATAGCTCGAGAAGCATCTTGCGCCTTTTGCTTTAATGCATCTGGTGAATCAATGCTTTGCACCCCTTCTTGCACAGCCTTAATGCCTTCGCCAGCCTTCTTCTTCAAGTTGTCAAGATTTACGCCTTTGAATAGTGCCATGTAATCCTCCTACAGTTTAAAAGCAGTGTCCGACATCATAAGATCATTGAACTCGGTGGTATTTTTGTACTGGGCATCCCGCCCAAGCAATGCCCATATCTCTACATTCGCCTCGATATAGCCATCGTCGTCATTAGCCAAAACCGCTTCATCCATTGCGCGCACACCAGAGGCAAAAGGAAGGAGCCTGTCTAACATGTATTCACTTACCATCAGCTCCATTTCTCTCCTATGCGCCTTCAGTTTGGCAATAGATTCCTCGCAAAGACGCTCGATTTCTATGCGATGCTCACGTGCTAAAGCGGCATCCTCGGCCGCTTTGCGATAAATGCTGTACGCTGCGGCAAAACAATAAACTGACATTGTCAGTGTTGCATATTTCCCCAGAATTGCTTTCAGTTCGTTGGGAATCTTAAATCCCGCTGCTTCTTCCAAAGCCGACTCAAGTCCAACCAAACTACCCAAATAGATGCTGTTTAGTTTATTCAGCAAAAAACGGGGATCCTTGTTGCCTTTAGCGAATTCAACAACAATGTCAAAGACCGGCTCACCCATTGCTGCAACAACATTTGCAAATTGGCTTCCTCTCTCATCACCCAAAGCGCCTTGAAGTTGATTTTGAATGGCTTCTTTTGCAAACGATTCTATATCGCTTACTCCAACCGCTCCTGCAGCTTTTTTGACAGCCTCTTTTAGATCGATATCCTGATTTTTGCTCTTCTTTTCATAAAACTCATAGAGCACTGGAAGCAACTGAATTGCGGAGTTCCAATTGATGGTTAGACTCTGACTCACGATCAACGTCCTTTCGCCTGCTAAAATTTGCTAATCGCCAAACAACAAGTCGATTTAGACAAGAATAACACCCGCTACACGTATTCCCAACAGAATTTTACACCAGGCAGTTAATAGTGCTTTTACAGACCGCTTTTTGACCTCTCATTTTTCCGCGCATATTACGCCTACCTACCGATAACACCAATAATATTTAGCTCTATCTTCTGGACTTTGAAGCATCGAATATTCGGCTTGACCGCCAAAAATACTGCCGGCACTCAATTAACATATCCCTATTAAATAGAATTTTAATCATTGCATGCCTGTTGCAAACGCATGGTGCAATAAGTTTCTTTTCTACCTACTCCAAAGCAAGTTATTTGCATCATTAGGCAGCAGCAACACTCATTCAATCAATTCCGACGCTTGCTCTTGCTAGGCCCCATTCTCTTCAGGCTTCCTTTTGCAATATGGGGTGCTACTTTTGGCTTCTCAGTAATTCCAAAAACTTTGTGTGATTTAATGACCCCAAACACTGAAAAGATTGTGAGAGAAACTTTTGATAAGGTAATTTATAGCTTCAAAGCTCGACAAGTTGAAACACAGCAATCAAACAAATCGAATCTTGAGGACAATAAATGATTATTAGCGCAAGCAGAAGAACAGATATTCCCGCTTTCTTTGCCGATTGGTTCTACAACCGCCTTGAAGAGGGCTTTGTCGTAACGCGCAACCCCTTCAATGCCAACCAACTCACCAAGCTAAGGCTTGATAGCGAAGTTGTTGACGCCATCGTCTTTTGGACAAAAAACCCAAAACCCATGCTCAGCAGGCTTGACTTAATCGAGAAAGCGAAAATTCCGTACTATTTTCAATTTAGCATTACCCCTTATGGGCAAGATATTGAACTTCGCCTTCCTAAAGACAAGAATGAAATTATCAACACCTTCAAGGCCCTGTCAAACAAGATTGGTCCCGATAGGGTTATATGGAGATATGATCCCATCATCTTTAGCGAAAAATACAATCTTAACTACCACGAAAGAGCTTATGAGCGATGCGCAAATCTTCTTGCTGGCTATACCAAAAAATCTGTGATAAGTTTTCTCGACCTAGACTACCGTAACACAAAAGCCATTAACAAACTTGGAATCAGTGATGGCTCAATTGAAGAAAAGAATAAACTTGCAAAGAGGATTTCTGACATAGCAAGCAGTCTTGATATACTAGTAGAAACGTGTGCCGAAGACATTGATTTAGAAACCTTTAATATCAAGCACAGCAAGTGCATTGACGCAGAACTCATAGAAGCAATTTCTGGTAAAACGCTGAAATTAAAGGGGCATGCAAAAGATAAAAATCAGAGACAAATTTGTGGATGCGTTGCAAGTAGCGATATCGGAGTATATAACACTTGCCATCATAGCTGCCTGTATTGCTACGCAAACTATTCAACAGGATCAATTCAGAGCAATTGTGCTAGACACGACAAAAAATCCCCTTTGCTGATTGGAGGTTGCGATGCAAGTATTCTGGAATTTCAAAAGGATCAAAGAAGTTATTTTGAAACCCAACTAAAACTCGAAAATATACTATAAAGCACTTTCTCGCCTTGTTATCAGCACTCATTCTTGCCTAGCTAAGTCGTCAACCACTCCCCTTATGGCAGGCCGATGACGCATTGCGCACTCCTTCATTCACCATCAACCGCACCCTAATTACTCCCTGCGGCACACAGGCAATCGTTAGTTTTACGCTCGCCCGTAATCTTGATGCTACATTAACAAACTTCTCCAAATTTAAAGCACATCTCCATTAATTTCTGCTAGGATTGTCTGAGGGGAAATGCCTCTTCGCGGCTGGTGCGCACTTCCACAGCAAAACGTGAACCACCCTTCAAAGGCAGCCCGCTCATCAGTAAAAGCTACACTCTTTCCAAAGGAGACCTACATGAAGTCAAAGCTGAAATTCACCATCGTCATATTATGCTTATGCGCTACACTTGGAGTCTTGACAGCCTGCTCCTCTCACTCAACCCAAACCAATGCCGATACCGCAACCTCTATTGAAATCGAAAACGGCATCATCTCTTACACACCAAACCTTCTCACGGTCTCACTAGACAGCAATCCAACCACAGGCTACACGTGGAAAGCAAGCGTTGAAGGTGACGCAGTAAAACTCTCCCACGAAAACTTCTCTTCTGCAGAAAACTCCAACGAAGAGCCTATTGCTGGCGAAGGCGGCGTTCAATCTTTTGAATTCACGCCAACAAATGCCGGAATATCTACCCTTACTTTTACCTACCAACGCGAATGGGAAGGCGCTGAAAAAGACGCAACAACCCTATCAATTAACGTCACCGTTGAAAACAACGAGATAACTTCCGTTTCCGCGGAATAACATACTCCAATCCAGCTAACATACAGAGGGGTATTTATGGACAAGCAGTACAAAATTGGAGATTTTGATAAGTTTTTTCAAATCAGTGCTGATACACTTCGCTTTTACGAAAAAGCGGGTCTTATTAAGCCCGTCCTTACCGAAGGCTCAAAATACCGCAAATACCACTATGACCATTTTGGAAGAATTGCACATCTCAGAGAACTACGCTATATGGGTTTTAGCATCAAAGAACTTCAAGAGCTTTGGGAACTCGAAAGCACCAACCAATACCTCGAAGCGCTCGACCGCAAACATGCCGAAAATGAAGCGCTTATTCAACAACTCCAAGAATCTAATGAAGCCCTTGAGCTTAGACGGAGGAATCTCGCTGCTCATCTCAAAAAAAGAGGTACTTCTGAAATCATAGATATTCCTCCACTCAGGTACGTTCCCCATATCATTCGTTCAGGCCAAGAAAATACAGAGCACATTGAAGAAAATTTCAAAACTATCGCCGGCGAACAAGGATGGAGAGCTCTTATCGACTCATCAGCAATAGCTGTTTGTTTCAAAGAAGAGCACTTGTTAAACCCTAACAACAACGAACACAGCTGGGGTCTCGTAATCAATGCCAAAAAGATTAGTATTGACACAGCACCAAAAGACTCCGTCCCCGCCGTCTCATGCCTAGTGCTTTACCCAGAAGATTATATTTCAATCGACAACGTTCAAAGTCTAAAAACATTGGCCATCAACGCGTGCAAAAAAGAAAACTGCACGGTTATGGGTGACGCTTATTTCCTCTTGCTTCATTCTCTCGAGAAAGAAGATCCCACAAAATTATTGGGAGTATTTTTTGTTCCCGTTGAACAAAATAAGTAAAATCAGAGCCCTTAAGACAAAAGGGCATGCTTTTTCTCTTGATTTCTTAATAGAATTATTTTAAAAATCTTCTTGACTCTGGTGTATGTCCAGAATTTAAAGTCTTCGCACGGGACAAAAAGGGACCCGACAATAGGCACTGCCCTAAGAAATACAGGAGGACTTATGGATTCATCACTCAGTAGACGCAGTTTTGCTAAAGGAATTTTTGCGGGAGCAGCAGGCCTCGCAGGCGCTTCAATGCTTGCCGCATGCTCGCCAGGCAGTAATGCAGCCGAATCATCTAGCGCAACAAACACCGAAAGCGTCGATTACGCTTCTCAGGTAACCGAAACAATAGACACCGATGTTGTTGTAGTTGGTGCTGGCATGTCTGGACTTACTGCTGCGGTTCAAGCACTTGAAAGCGGTGCTTCCGTGACCATGATTGAAGCCATGAATGCCACAGGCGGCAACGCAACTATGATTTCTTGCATTATGGGTGTTGCAACTGAACAACAAAAAGCTTTAGGTATTGACATTCGTCCCGCAGACATTATTGCAGATGAAATGAAATCCTTTAACTATTTGGTAGACGGAACTCGTTGGCGCGATCTTGTCTACAATTCTGCAGACAACATCAATTGGCTCATGACTCATAACGTAGTTTTTGGAGAAACAATTGACAACTATTTGGGTCTCGGTACCGTCAAAACTGCTCACTGGTTTGAAGGCGGACTCCACCATGATGCCGGGAGCGCTTCTTATGTTGAACCAATGACTGCAGAAGTTGAAGTACTTGGTGGCGAAATTTTGTTCGAAACACGTGGACGACAGCTTATCCTTGCTGAAGATGGATCAATTGCCGGTGTTTATGCCGAAACAGCTGACGGCGTTATACAGTTAAACGCTAAAGCCGTTATCATTGCCACGGGCGGTTATGCGGACAATGACGAAATGATTGCAGAGCGCGGAACCAATCCTGCCATCCTCACAAGACTTGCTAAACCTGGACATAATGGAGATGGCATCAACATGGCCATTGAAGCGGGCGGTCGCAGCTGGCTTGACAGAAGCTCACTTATGGCATGGAACAGCAATCCCCTTTCTGGCAACGAGGGTGGTGAAACCGTCTTGCTTACAGCCCCTGACTCTATTTGGATAAACGAACGCGGTGTTCGCTTCGCAGACGAAAGCTGCATGCTTCAACAAAATGCCTGGGCAGGCAATGCAGTTGCAGAACAAAAAGTCTCATTTGCTCTATTCAACGATGAGCAGCTTGAAACCTATCGTTACGCGCATCCACAAGGAGCGGATCAACGCGCCATTATTGAAAAAGAAGTAGAAAAAGGGTACACCCTCAAATCAGACACTCTTGAAGACCTTGCCGAGCAAGCAGGCCTTGATCCAGAAGCATTGGTAAGCACCTTCGAGACCTATATGGGATACTGCGATGCTAAAGATGATGTTGAATTCGGCAAAGACGCCATGTTCCTCAATCGCTTTGACACACCCCCTTACTACTTGAGCTACAACTACGGCTATTGGGTTCACACTTCACTTGGTGGCATTTCTACTACCCACGAAACCGAAGTTCGCACAGCTGACGGGGAAGACATTATTAAGGGATTGTATGCCGTGGGTGTTGACGGAGTAGAACTCTTCCGCGGATTTTACACTCTCGACACGCCTGGTTCCTGCAACGCAAACAACGTCAACAGTGGCCGCACTGCAGGACGAAAAGCTGCTGAATTAGCAAAAGCTTAGATTCAAAACACCATCCCCTCCCAAGCCGCATGCCTTTTAGCATGCGGCTTTTGTGTCTTTACGATTCTGGCTGCCCTACCAATACCTGCACAACATAAGAAACCACTTTTCCTGCTCCTATGACATGCCTGCCGACTCTTTAGAGCACACAATCAACGCTTACTTACATCTAGTAAGTTTATAAAAAGTGCCTACGGGGCTTGAGAAGTGCAAACTGCCAAAAATTATTTAGTTATTTGATGACTTTTCGCCAAAATGCATAATGAAAGTGAGCCAAAATGCATAATGAAAGTGAGCCAAAATGCATAATGAAAGTGAGCCAAAATGCATAATGAACCAAATAATGATACGAACAACACCTATCTTCCTCGTGTAGCTGACACACTACTTACAGAAACCCTTTCTCGAATCGGTGCTGTTCTTGTTCGCGGAACCAAGTGGTGCGGTAAAACAATGACTTCCTCTCAGCAAGCCAACAGTACTCTCTATATGCAAGATCCTGAAACAGCAGAAAACTATCTAGCTCTAGCAGAGATTCGTCCCTCTCGACTCCTCCAAGGCAGTGTCCCTCGTCTTATTGACGAATGGCAAGTTGCCCCTATGTTATGGGACGCAGTTATTTTCGAAATCAATAAACGATCATCAACAGGGCAATTTATCTTAACAGGTTCTGCGGTTCCCAAAGATGATTCCGTTATGCATACTGGTACAGGTAGAATTGCTCGACTAACTATGAGACCCATGTCTCTCTTTGAATCAAAAGAATCCACGGGCGACGTTTCTCTTAAAAGTCTTTTTGACAACGATGAAGATATAGAAGGCCTCTCCAGTCTTACCGTTGAAGACTACGCTTTTCTTATTTCGCGCGGAGGGTGGCCACAGGCGGTCAAGTTAAATACCTCCTCTTCTGTAAAGCTTGCATACGATTATGTTGATGCCGTAGTAGAAAGCGACATTTCGCAAATTGACCAAACCAAAAGAAACCCCGACAGCGCGCGAGCACTTATGCGCTCGCTAGCAAGAAGCACTTCTCAGCAAACCTCACAAGCAACAATTAGGGCTGACATGGAATCGGATGGATTTGAAATCACCAGCACAACGCAAGCAACCTACCTCAATGCGCTGCGTCGTTTATTTGTAGTCGAAGACTTGAAGGCATGGGCACCAAAAATGAGGTCAAAAAGCGCTTTAAGATCAGCTCCCACTTGGCATTTTGCAGATCCTTCTATTGCCGTTGCCGCCTTAGGAGCATCACCAGAAAGACTTCTTAACGACCTCGAAACAATGGGTTTCCTTTTTGAGTCTCTCTGTGTTCGCGATTTACGCACCTACACCTCTGCAATGGGAGGTGAGGCGTATCACTACCGCGATAAAACAGGTCTTGAAGCTGACATAATTATTCAGCTACGCGATGGAAGATGGGGCGCAATAGAAGTAAAACTTGGAGGACAAAGACATCTTGAAGATGCCTGCAAGCATCTCAATCAGCTCGAACAGCGTGTTGATTCAAGCGTCAGAAACCAACTAGCTTTCAAAATGGTTTTGACAGGAGGCAAAGTTGCCTATCGTCGAGAAGATGGGATTTTCATTGTTCCTATTGGTTGCCTAAAACCATAGCAGCACGCTCTCGCTTGGCTATTCAAAGCAGCATTGTCCGAACAAGGAAGCCGTTTCACTCAAGGTAAAACTTCGCAACCTACAAAGCATAATACTGCAAAACAAGCGCACGGATGAAGTAGCTAGTCTAAAAGCCAAACATAACACCAAGACCGCAGTATCCTCAACAAAACAAAGAGCCTCGTTACCAAGGCTCTTTGTTTTGTTTATAGATTGGCAACTACTAAGACAGCGCCCAGCAAATCATTAGGAACACTTACGAGCAATCCCTAAAAGACCAAATGAAGCTATGATTCCCAATGCAAGCAAGCCAACTACAGGGGCAGTCGAATCACCCGTGCTTGGAAGAGTCTTCCCACTCTGATCCTTGCTTGAATCCCCAGAATCTGGCGCTTCTACAATATCAAAGGTGGTGCTAATCTCTCCGGAATAGTTGCCTGCAGCCTCAATCATTACGGTATACGTACCAACATCTTTGGGCTCTGCTATAGGATTGCCAGCGGCATTAACATATCGGTATACAAAGTCTGTTTCTGCCTTGAGAGCTGTTCCCCCAAGCATCACTACAGGAACAGGTTTATAGGCATTTCCGTCATACGTGTGGCTAGGTATGGCTTCCACTGTCGCCCCTTCAAGAGGTGCTCCCTCAATTACAAAACTAGCACTAAGCGTATCTGCGTAGTTTCCAATACCAGAAACTTGAAGCACATAGTCTCCCGCTTCAATGGGTTGAGCAACAGGCTCTCCCGCTGCATCCAGATACTCGTAGGTAAAATCGCTCGAAGAATCTAATGCCACCCCGTCAACTTGCACGACCGGAACTGGTGCATAAACATTGCCGTCATAGGTGTAATCGTTAATACTACCGATGATGCCACTTGCTATAGATTTCGCATCAATCGTAAAGTTCGTTGAAAGACTGCCTGCATAGTTACCTTCGCCCTCAATAGAAACGGTATAGGTGCCTGCATTTATAGGATCTGCCACAACAGCTCTACGATTATCCGAATACGTATACGAAAAGTCTACTCCTGCCTGTAGTGTCACTCCATTAAGGACAATTTCAGGAACAGGTTTATAGGGATTACCGCTATAGGCAATAGATGCAATTGAAGATACCGTTGCGCCTGTCAGATCGCGAGCAGTAATGGAAAAGTTTGCCTGAGCGCTATCTTGATAATTCCCCGTACCGGTTACAACAACGCTATAAGTACCTGCGTTGGTGGGATTTTCCACCAACTGATCATTTGCATCTTTGTAACTATAGGTAAAGTCCCGTGTTGCTTGCAGCACAGTACCATTGACCGTGACTACAGGAACAGGTTTGTAGGAGTTGCCACTATAAACCTGACTAGCAATACTTGCAATGCAATCCGCAGGTAAAGACATTGGTGTTATTTCAAAAGTAGCTGAGGTGGTATTGTTGTAGTCTCCTTCACCAGTAATGATTACGGTATAGGTGCCTGCACTGGTAGGATTTGTAACAGGCGTACCATCTGCAGTTGCATAGGTATAAGTAAAGTCTTCTGAGACGACGAGCGGCCTGTCATTGAGTGTTAGCGCTGGTACAGGAGTATAAGCAGAGCCATCGTAGGTATAGCTTGGAATATCAGCGATGGTTGCGTTTGCTATATTGTAAATCACCTGAGCTTCATAGGTTCCCGCACCTACACTCGCCAGTGAGTCATAAACAGTATCGTTAGCGTTGTTTATCCACTTGCCTGTTGTGGTAGAGCTTGCAGCTGGATTCACCATGCCGCTAGGAGGCGTAGGGATTGCGCTTTTTATGTTTGCATTAGTGACATCGCTAAGAACAACCGAGGTTAAGGCCACAGGTGTGAAGTCGCTCGGTGCACCAAACATGAGATTGGTGTTCAATGATGCCGTGCCAGAAAAATTTGTTAAGTCTAAAGAGCGTAAAGCGCCGCATCCCTCAAACATTTTACTCATATTTGATACGTTTGAAAAGTCAAGACCTGAAACATTAATCGAGGTAATGCTTTCGCAGTAATAGAACATCTGGTTCATGGTCGTCACGTTTGAAGTGTCAAGACCTGAGAGATCGACAGAGGTGAGACTTTCGCAACGATAGAATAGGTAATTTATATTTGTTGCACCTGAAGTATTAAAACCCGTGAAGTCTACCGTAGTAAGATAGTTGCAATAGTAGAACATGTGCGATATAGAGCTTCCCGCAAACACCTCTTTACCCTCAGCTATCTTAAACGATTTAACGTCGCTGGCATAATCAGACCACGGAGAGCTATTGTAGGCTCCGCCAGATCGAGCCAAAGTGCCGCTATCAGCTCCACCGCTAGGAGTTAGCGTAAGCACTCCGGACTCGTCAATAACCCAATCAACAGTACCACTGGTGCCAGTCGCAATATCAGCCGCATACGCAGTGTCTTTGCCGAGTGTCCCCAAAAAAACGGTAATACCAACCAGGCATAAGCCCAGCAATAGAGCCGCTATGCGAGAGGAAAGTTTTGCCGTCGAAACTTTTTCGCTCATAGAGATTTGACCTTTCTTAGTAATCTACCCACATGCTTATCCAAATATTGAAAGATGTATGTGTATTCTACCCTATTACATCAAGTTATCGTCGGGTATTTTTCATCAATCTTACTAAAATACACGCAGGACACAAAGCCTTTTTGCTTTCGCATTCCCCGCTTAACACAGACTTACTTTACATGGTTGTATTTGCTAAAATAGCGTCAGACTATTTCTCTACGTTTGGCACTTTTACCCTCTGTCCAATTTCACGACACAACCTTCTTAGCTAAAGGAATATTATGAATGCTGGATACTTTTCTTTTACCACCAATGAGAACAAAGCAATGCATAACCCTTTCACAGGAATTGCCACCTTTCAGAAAGCTCTCTATGTTGACAACATAAACAACTTAGATGCCCACATTGCCGTATTGGGTATGCCTTATGACCTAGGAACCGCAATTCGCTCAGGAGCTCGTTTTGCCCCAAGAGCTATTCGCGAAGCCTCTACGTGGAATTGCTATGCGCACAACGGATGGTTTAACCCTTCCGACCAACAAACCTATATGGACAAAGATTGGAAGGTAATTGACGTAGGCGACGTTGACGTCATACACACAGAGCATGGACAATCTTTCGAAAACTTGGAGAGTGCTATTCGCCAAATCCTTGACGCAGGCGCAATTCCCTTTACCATAGGCGGCGACCACGCTATTACAACTCCTATCTTGCGCGCGTTTGACCGATTCAAAAATCTAAGTGTAATTCATCTTGATGCTCACTTAGATTTTACTCACGCCCCTGCAGGCATTACCGAAGGGCAAGGTAGCCCCATGCGCCGCGCTTCTGAAATGGCACATATTGGGCAGATTGTCCAAATGGGCATGCGCGGTATTGGCAGCTCCCAAGAATCCGACTGGGACGACGCGCGCACCCGTGGCAACATAATTATGCCCATGCGCGAAGTGCGTAAACAAGGAATCCAAAAGACCATTGAGCGCATTCCCGTGGCGGAATATTACTATGTAACACTTGATATTGATGCCTTGGATCAATCCCTTGTTCCCGGGTGCGGCTCACCTGTTCCCTATGGATTTTTCTACGAAGACATTGTTGAGATATTTGAAGCCATCAACAAACAAGGCCGCGTTGTTGGCTTCGACCTTGTTGAAGTGTGTCCACCCTACGACCTCAATCAAAGCACGGCTCGTTACGCTGCCGACCTTATGCTTGATATGATGTCGTTCATTTGGAAATATCAAACATAAGCATGGTGTGTTTGCAGCAATTACAAACAGGTTGCTGCAAACACCGCCCCAAACAGCACCCCGATTAGTCAGCAGTACTCCCTTCGCTTGCTTTCAATCATTGCAAATCTGCGACAATCGTCACACATCCGATGCAGCAAGCAAAGCTACATAAACCTAGACTAAAACTCTACGGTTATAAACTCATTCTCATAAGCGCAGCCCAGCCAAGCGACGATCATTTTGAATTGCTTCAATCTAATTATGTGACCATATTGCATTACTTTTATGTTCTGGTATTGCCATCTTCTAATTATAGGACTATATTTGGGACACTCAACAACCGAAAACCTTCAGAGGTGATACGATGACAGACATAACATCCGTCCCGCAGGGCAATCCCCAAAAGCGTAAGCTACTTACGCTTATGCAAATCTTCCAACAAGAAACTGACTCTGATCATGGTCTTAGCATCACTGAAATTATTGAAAAACTTGCGGAATATGATATTCCCGCAGAACGCAAAAGTCTTTATGCTGACATCGCTCTTCTGAAAGCTTTTGGTATGGATATTGTTATGCCTCCCATGAAGCCGCGTCAGTATCGTCTTATGAATAGAAATTTTTCAACTGCCGATTTAATGCTTATCATTGACTCCATTCAATCAAGCCGTTTTCTTGACAAAGAGAAGGCGGACGACTTAAGCAATCGCCTTAAGTCGCTTGCATCAAAATATGAGGTTGCCTCACTTCATCGAGATATTAATGTTTTAGAGCGCCCCTACAAGGACAACAACGAAAGCTACCATAAAATTAACGTTATCCATAAAGCGCTCAACAATAAACGCAAGCTTGGGTTTAGATATTTCGATTATGACACCAATCTTAAGAGAATCCCCCGCTACAACGAAGACACCTGTGTTGTGTCTGTTAAAACGCTGATCTACACCGACGACCTATACTACCTCATTGCCTATAGCGACATGAGACAAGAAATGCGCACCTACCGCGTTGATCGCATGGCAAGCTTAAAGGTTCGTGAAGAGCCTGCAGAAAGAAATGAGCTCCTTGCAAACTACGATATCAACAAAGAATTTGGCTGCACGTTTGGCATGTACCAGGGAGAACGCACTGCTGTGACGCTTCGTGTCGATGTCTCCATGATGAATATAATTGTTGACCGATTTGGATCAAAAACAGACGACATGGCAAATCCCAACAACGTGTCGGTCAAAACCCTTGATGACGGAGCTGCTGCAGAAGTTACCGTTTATGCAAAAATAAGTCCTCCGTTTTATGGCTGGCTTGCAATAATGGGTAACAAGGCGAAAATCCTCGCTCCTGAAAGCGCTCGTGAAGGATACCTTGCATATCTTGATGAAATCAAGAGCGCGTACTAAAGATGCACACATTGCTTGACGCTTAGAAAACGCATTAAGCAATGCCAAAACAACTGCGCGTGTCGCACGAAGGGTGACGCGGACTGACCTGAGCCCAGAAAGCCTGCCAGGGCAACATCATGCTTCTTAATATTAAAAATTTGCCCAGACTTTAAAAGCTGCTACTCTTACAGTCTGGGTTTTCTTTTGCTGCTCAATTATTGCCCAACTACGCCTTTTGGGATACAAAAGATACAAGGGGTATAACGCCTTGTGCTTGACCTGCAGGAACTTAAAACCTTATAGGACCTTACAAGACACGCCTCGCGATCTACAAGCTTCTCCTTTAGTTCAATGTTTCTTGCCTAACTCATAGTCAAAATAACAGTGCCACTTGCACTTAGCTGCAAGCTTGTACCATTATCAAAGGTGAAAAGGATGTTATCTTTACTTTTTTCTTCAACAATTTCAATCTGATCAAGCTTACTCCCCAACAAAATAGAAGCAATTTCATTCGTGCGCCACCCGTACAAACGAGCAGAAGCTTCATCGGAGGCAGTCAAAGAAGTCTGCGGTAAAAACTGTTGTAGAGATTCCTTATTTGAGGTGTCTACAAACTCCATGAATGCACACAACTTCGTGCCATCCTGAGACCAAAATGTCACGTCAAAACCCTCCGTACGAAACAACAGAGGCAAACGTCCTAGCCAGTCGTTTGCAGCAAAATCCCAAATGCTCACTATATCTACTATCCAGCGTACGTCTTCGTCCTGCTTAAGGCAGGTGTTGAATTGGTTGACGATGTCTTGGAGGGCGCTTTCATTTCTGTTCACTCCTACCCCCTTTGGTCGATGGGCTCTTTCTGTACGTCACGCATCATACGCCAGTCTATGTTTTACGCAGTCCCTCTATTAGGACAACGATAATTTTTCTATGGATATGAAAGAACTGTGAACTACTAGATGCAAGGTGTCAGGAAACTCCAGCAATCTCTGCAGCCCGAACAACGTTTCTGCCAGCCTCATTGCGCAACTTCACTTACACTGTTACAAGCAGTAATCTTAAATATGTACATCCATAAAGCTTCAGAAGGAGAACTTTGGTGAGCAAGGTAGTTGTTTTATTTGAAGTCACCCCCACAAAAGAGGGTATGCAAAAATATTTAGAGAATGCAGCTCTACTCAAACCCCTACTGGAGGGATTCGAGGGCTTCATTAGTTCTGAAAGATTTACAAGCCTCAATGAAAAAGGAAAGCTTCTCTCTATGAGCATTTGGGGGGACAAAGAGGCCGTAAAAAGATGGCGAAACACGCTACAGCATCGTATTAGCCAAACCGAAGGCAAGGAAACATTGTTTGCGAGCTACAAAATAACCGTCTGCGAAATCACGCGCGAATACACCGCCACCGAAAGGGCAGAAGCACCCACGGACTCAAATGACTACTTGACGTAATCAAACGCAAAACAGTGCAGAATCTGTCTTTACTCACGTCGCTCACCTATCTCTTTTGTTTTACAGGCCACAGACGAGAATACTTTATAGATAAAAAATTTTTCTCGACGGGCGGCTCGAATTACGCTATAATTTCCAATTGCGCCCGAGTGGCGGAATGGCAGACGCGGCGGTCTCAAAAACCGTTGTTTAACGACGTGCGAGTTCGACTCTCGCCTCGGGCACCATCCGCAATTAAAAAGAAGCCCTTAAGGGCTTCTTTTTTATCCTTCAAGCAGTTCTTTAGCATACATCGTCATACCTTTTATTTCTGCGGTATCCTCATCAAAAAACAGCACCATAAAGTTTACCTTAGGAATATCAAAGGGCGCGAAGATTCCGTAATTGTTGGCAACTTTGTAACCCACCCTCGGATAGTAGGTGTCACTACCTACTACAACGCAAAATTTGTAACCCATTTCCTTTGCTATTTCATGAGCTCTTTTCATTAGTGCCGTTCCGATACCTTTTTTCTGAGCGCCAGGCAATACCGACAAGGGCGCCAGAGCAAGCCCCTTATGTTCGCCAATCATTGCCTCGGTGAACATAATATGACCTTCGATTCTCTCCCGCCCTTCAGCAATAAGTGCTAACTCTTTTACAAAACCATTGCTCGCTCTGAGCTTGTCTACTAAAAGATACTCGCCCCCATCCGTATGTTCTGCACCTTCAAAAGCAGCTTTAACTAATTCTCTAACCTCAGCATAATCTTCTCGCGTCTCTTGTCTAATAAGCACATGACTCCTTTCTCCTCTAAAGCCTTCACTCTCTTCCTCAAAGCATCCATAGTATACAAAAAAGGCCCTCTTGTGAGAGCCTTTAGAATTGCAAAACAATTGCTTAGAGAGAGAAATCCTCATCACCGTTGAAAATATCAAGAGCATCTTCAACACAGTAATCAGCAAGCGTAATCGCACTAATTGCCTTAGTGAGACGAACCGCTTCAGCCAAAGAGCGTTGGTGAATATTGCGTCCCGTTGCGTTACCGCATGCGCCACCTGTATGAATCTGGTCATAGAGCTGAGTCAAGAACGTTTCAGCGTCAACCGTAGAGCCACCGGCACATACCAACCCGGTACGACCAGCAGCCATAGCAGCTACCTTAAGAGCTTCGGCAGGAGTGCGTCCATCTTCAGGCTTTGGAGGATTAACTTTTACAAAGTCTGCACCCAAACACAATGCAACACCGGCAGCACCAGCAATCAAATCTGGGTCTTTTTCGGCAGCAACAGCTTTACCACGAGGGTAAATCCATAAAACTACCAGTAGACCATTTGCATGAGCCTGAGCAATAAGCTCGCCGGCCTCCGCCATCATGGTTGATTCATACTCACTACCCAAATAAAGTGTGTATCCAAGACCTACAATGTTCACGCCTGCTTCACGCATTGCAAGCACGGCATCAAGGCTGTGCAATTGAGGTGAATAAGGATCATCTTGCTTGGTATCAATAATATTGGTCTTTGAATTCATTTTTACAAGATAGTTAATCTCTGGATAGTCAGCAGCATATTGAGCCACTAGACCACGTTGAGCTGCAACTACGCCGCAAACGCCCTGACGACCAATCTCGAAGAGATGTTGAGGTTCTGCGTCTGCGATATCAATGCCTTCGCCATAAAAATCCTCGTTGAGATGCTCAACTTTTTGATCGCAAGCAAACAACATGAGACGACCAGTACCACGCGTTGCAAGCATGTAGTTGTCAATGTACTCCTCGCGGGATTCTGGCATAACATCAACCGGAACACGTACCTGATCGCGAGTAATTTTGGGCATGATTCCTCCTTAGGAATATTGGACCGCATCTAAAAAGTTGAGCTGTCGCACGTGCGCAACTCATATCTACCACAGTATTCTAACGAAAAAAATGCGCTGCTCAGTCCTCTTCATGGAAAAACCCACGAACAGAAGAAAAGCAACGCAAGCGGCATGTCATCCCAACCGAGCTGTACCGTAAAAAAATAAAATCTCGGCGAAAAATCCAAGTTATCCAACTAATCTCAGCATAATGCCATCATCCGCAGCATTGCTTCATAAAGCAACTTACAAAATCGCAGGTCATTCAAACATGTGTGTTAGTTCTCAACAAACGTCAGCTTCTCATATTTGGATAACTTAGATTTTTTACTGCAATTTCTAAAACTCACGGAAAATCTCTTGAAATCTTGCAAGATCACACAAAGGAGGAGGCAATACGCCATCGTGCTCCCTAAAAATGGGCTCAACCATTACCCCGGAATCATTCATAAGCAAACGAGGACGCAACCAGCTGCACTTGAGCTGATCGCGTCTCCTCATGATAGTATTGCCCGAAGCCACTTACAACCTAAAAGGATGCAACAAGTCTTCGCGCATCCCTAAGAGAGGGGATCAGCCATTGCCCCAAAGTTATCCATAAGCAAATGAGGACGCGCCAAGTCTTTGCTTGTCCTTAAACCTATTAGAACCATTCCTTTTTATTAAAGACATAGATTTGGTCAAATTCGTACTGTTTTTTGATTAAGTAAATGATTCCTTCAATAAAGGCAATAACGCCCATTACCCATGCCGCAAGCGAGAAGGTTAGGATACCGCCAATAATCGAGACGCCTAACATAATGAAGCCTGCTACGTTGTATCCTAAATAAAATTTATGCACACCAAAAGCACCCAAGAAAATTGCGAGCAAGCCGGCAGCTACATGATCTTTTGTTTCGGCTATGGGTTGGTAGTACTGTTGCTGAGTCTGCTGATATCCTTGCTGCTGAGGGGGCTGTTGATAGGATTGTTGCTGCGACGATTGCTGATTAGGTGACTGAGGCGCCGATTGATAGGCTTGATAAGGCGGTTGTTGATAGGCCTGATGCGTGCCGGACTGTCCTCCTTGTTGATACGCTTGATGTGCGGCAGACTGTCCGTCCTGTTGATACGCTTGATGCGAGGCAGATTGTCCTCCCTGTTGACAGGGAGCCTGAGGCGACTGTACATAAGTCGCATTCCCAACATAGTCTGCAGCTGGAGCTGAGGAATTGGAATTACTTTGACAGGCTGCACTTGTCTCAGGATAAGAGTTATTTTCGCCGATGGATTCAACTGGTTTAACCTCAATAGGATCCTCTGAAACTATCGCATCAACCACCAAAGGCTCCTCTACAACCACTGCTTCAACAATGATTGGCTCTTCTTTCACTTGCTGTTCATCAAGCGACATGCAATCTATATTGTCCTGCTCGCAACGCGCACGAACTGCTGCAAGTTTTTCCTGTGCTGCCTTAAGTTCAGCTTCAGCAGCCGCAACTTCTGCTCTGGCGTTATGGCTTGGTTCATTAGAAGTCATAAATTTCTCCTTTGTTGTAATACCGCTTTGCCATCTTAGATTGTTTTTAATGCAAATGCACCATTTCGTTACACTCCCGTAACCGAAAAGCCGCGAAGAAACAACTCTTCACGGCTTAAAGCATTTTGCGCTCACTCTATAAAACAGGTATGACTTTCTTGAATTATTAATTTTTCTTACGATGAATTCTTTTTTCTAAGAATCCTAAAATGTGCTTCCTCATTAAAACCCCCACGGCGCAAATCACTGCCGCAAAAGCGAAGATGATGACGCTCTCCATAATGCGTCCCTCTACCAAACCATCTGCAGCGTACGCGGTGACCACAATGCCCGGCGTACGCCCCACTAAAGCGAGTGCTAAAAACGTACCCATTTTCATGTCGGTCAAAGGGACTATGTACGTAAAAACGTCTTTCGGTAAACCCGGTATAAGGAACAAGATAAAAACAATGATATTAAGTCTGCCGGTTTCTTCAAACTTACGAAAACGTTCGAGCTGATTTGTTGGCGCCATACCCTGAACAAAGGGGGCACCTAATTTTCTTACCAACACAAAAATAAAGGCACTCGAAATAAGGCATCCCAACAAAAGAAGCAGTGATCCTAGCCATGGGCCATATAGTATGCCTGCCACAATTTGCACAACCTCGCCCGGCACAAAGGCGACCACAATTTGCAAAAACTGCAGTCCCAAGAGCATAAAAACGCCTACTGCTCCAGCATTGCGAACTTCTTCAATTACAAGATCAGTGCCGCCTTCTTCAAAAACAGAACCGAACAACGGCCACAAAAAAACAATGGCCGCTGCCATAATAAGAAAGAAAGCAACAAGGCCCAAAAACTTAAATATGTCGCTTTTCAGAATCTGTCGACCATCGGAAAGCGTTATGCAGTTTGGGTTATTTTTCTTTTCTGGCTTGTTTACAAAATCAAAATCTCTTTGGTTTTTGCGCGCGTCAGAGAACTCAGCGCCATTCTCTTCACTCATAGTTTAGTCCTCGCGACGAGCCTTGTTGTATTCATCTTTAAAAGATGAGAACATATTCTTCTTGGGTGTACTTTTTTTGGGTTGAGCCGACGCAGAGGCTTTCTTTTGCAGCAAAGGCTTCTTTGTGCCAGCAACTGCTTTTGGGCCGCGAGCCTTGTCGTACTCTTCCTTGAAGTCTGAGAACATGGTTTTTGATTTTGATATTTGCTGACCCGTTGCGTAAGCTCCTTTATTGACCGCCTCGCCGGTCTTTTTTGCGGCTTCACTTGCAACTGGTTTTACCTTCTCAACAACGCTTTGCACTTTGTCTGTTGCAATTGCCGTTGCTTCACCAGCTTTTTCCGCAACGCCTCCTTCAACCTTCAGTTTTTTAACCTCATTAGAAACAAGGATTGCCCCTAAAGTTACTTCTTCTGTTGCAACGCCTTCTTGACCAGTTTGGGCAACAGCAACACCAATCCCGCGGCGAAAGCCCTTGACCAAGTCTCCAGGAATATTCATCGTCCCTAATAATGCGTTATCTATTGCACCGCCATCAGTAGAAAAAGAATCGACAACACCCGTCCGCAGATTAAAAGTGACATTACCAACGACACCAAACGAGTCTCCATCTTCGGTCATAACAGGAAGACCGACCCATAACACACACTCATCCCAATCGACACCTAGTGCTGTACAGGCTTTTTTCCCTGTAGCCTCCGGCACATCTCTAACCACAATACGGCCATCGATAAAATCGTAACCTTCCAAAGAAACAAAAAGATCCTTACGATGAAACATCCACAGCAAGTCAGGGCGTTTGACGATATAGCCAATACAGCGCTTCTCTTTAGGATGAAAAACAAATCGACGCACTTTACCAATGCGCTTCGTAGCATTTTTTCCTCCAACAACGCGGGTTCCTGTCAACTCATCAGTTGTTATTAATTTACTTGCCATATCCTTCACTTCCGCAGTATTTCTGCTCATGCACGGTAGTTTTATTACCTATTGAAACATCAGCACATGAACAAAAGCGGCACGCTCAACAATTCATAGCTTGTTGAAACGTTGCCGCTTTTGTTACATCTACATTGAGGGCAGTACTATTTCTCAGAGTTCTCTTCAGAAGCAATCGCTTCTTCTGAGGCAGCTTCTTCCACTTCAGCTACAACGGGGATGGCATCTTCTGCCACTTCCTGTGATTCTTCCATGTTCTTCACAACCTGAGAAGCAATGCGCTGACGTGCGCTCTCAATCTTCTCGCGAAGCTCGTCATTTTTTTGAGTAAATACAGGCTTGATATTGTCGGCTGCTTCATGCACACGAGCCGTAGCCACGCCATAAAAATCTTGTGCGTTTGCAGCGGCACCTTGATAAGCTTGCTGCACATTGCCGGCTGCCTGAGAGCCGATTTCCTGAGCTTCACCCCAAGCTTCATTAACTCTTTCCGTCACAATTGCGCGCGTTTCCTTTCCTGAGCGAGGAGCATACAGTAAAGCAATCACTGCGCCTGTTAATCCGCCGAGAAGAAATGTGCCTAGTTTGTTACCCATAACGACCTCCTTTTGGACGTTTACTTGTGTTTTCATTATAGGCGAACATTATCATTTCCGCACAGAAAACACGAGTGCTCTACTATTGGTTGCTTTTTTGTGAGCAGATAAACCGAGATTCAACAACACCTACCCCTGAGACACGCGGCTCTGTTGACGCCATCCCAAAACTAACGTTTGCTTACGATCTCTTATACTCAAGCGTATTGAG
>CAYJGC010000014.1:3492-9338 GCA_964369725.1 uncultured Eggerthella sp. | reverse complement strand
ACGCCATCCCAAAACTAACGTTTGCTTACGATCTCTTATACTCAAGCGTATTGAGAAACCAACTGGTCAAGAACATCCGACAAGTTTAAACCTGCAGCCGCACAGGCCGTAGGGAATAAAGAATTTTCTGCCATACCAGGAGACACATTAAGCTCAAACACACGCGCCTGAGCGCCATCCCAAATGAGGTCCACGCGAGCCAAGTCAATAACATTGTAAGCGCGACACACTTCGAGAGCCGCACGCTCTATTTCCGCACGAATTGCATGAGCTTCGCCCTCATCTGCAGAAAGAGAAGCGGGGCGAACAGGGGCAAAATATTCCACCGCCCCAGGCGTCATGCGAGCCTCAAGATCGAATCGACCCGTTTTGGGAACAATTTCAACAGGAGGCAATGCGTAAGCGTCCCAACCGGTTCCTAAAACAGAAACCGCCACTTCAACACCTTCGACCCATTGCTCAATAACAACAGCTTCATCAAATGACAGGGCATCCAAAATAGCTTCGCCTAAATCTTCCACACAATCGACGCGATGCACACCCATAGCAGAACCGCCATGAGCAGGCTTAACAGCTACGGGATATCCACCTAAGACGCGCTGCTCTACTAAGTCAAGGGCAGTAGCAGCACCCATATCCTTAAATGCATCACGCGCAATATAGAGACCCTGCGGCCATGAAGCGATAGGAGCCTCATTGGTGATTGCGCGATAGGCAGCCATTTCGGAATGCATAGAGTCTTTATTCCAGGCGCGCTGACACACACTGCCGGGCGACCCTACGAAAGGAATTCCTACAAATTCGAGCAAGCTCTGAATGGTTCCGTCTTCGCCATGCTTTCCGTGGAGTGCACTGTAGCATACATCAGGGCGCTCACTACGCAATGTAGGGACAAGGTCTGCCGTAGTATCAAGAGGCACGACTCTGTGTCCAGCTTCTTCAAGTGCGGCACAAACATGCTCGCCACTGGCTAAAGAAAACTCACGCTCAAACGACGAGCCGCCCATTAACACTGCAACTTTCAAACCCATACCAGTTCCCTTTCTTAAGCATACGCAGCGCACATGTCGCCTTGTACCTCATTTTCCCAAACGAAAGACTACGTCTTCGCTCGTTTAGCTTAGTCCCTTATAAGAAAAGCCTGCGCCTAAAAGACACAGGCTCCTATCAAGCATTAGTCAAATTAATCTGACTTTAATTGCTGTGACCCAAGGGGGTCTTTAATAGCGCCTGCCTTGATAAACACACGATACAGCTCCATGCGCTCTTCAATAACTGCAGCAAGACGGCGAACCGCTTCTGCAATATTTTCTGGGCTTTCATAGCAAAAGGCCAAACGCATGCAATTCTTTCCACCTGATGCAGCGGGATAAAAGCCATCGCCCGGCGTGTAAGTCACACCGTTTTCAAGCGCCACGCTCAGCATTGACCCTGTGTCTAAGTAAGGAGGAAGCGTAACCCAAACAAAAAAGCCACCTTCGGGATGAGTCCAAGAAGCCTCTGCGGGGAAATACTCTTCAAGAGCTGCAAGCATAGCGTCGCGTCGCTCGTGATACGTGTCAACAAATTTTTGAAGCGTTTTTTGCCAGGGCGTATCCGTAAAATAATGCTCCACCACAACCTGGTTAAATGCACTGCCGCACAAATCTGTTCCTTGCTTCACTAGATTAATCTTTGCAAGTACACTTTCCGGCGCAACTATCCAACCCGTACGCAAGCCAGGCGCAAACACCTTTGACACCGTTCCGAGATAAATAACCTCGTCGTAGAGCGCTTTAAGAGGAAGCACGTGCCCACCGTCGTAACGCAAGCGACCATACGGGTCATCTTCGATAATTAGAAAATCAAACTCTTTAGAAAGTTCAATCAAGCGCTTTCTGCGAGCGGGCGAAAGAGTAACGCCGCCCGGATTGTGAAAGTTTGGAATAGTGTAAACAAATTTCAAGCGTGGATTGTTTCGTCCAATACGTTCAAGCTCTTCTTCGAGTAAATCGATGCGCATACCATCGTGATCAATGGGAATACAGCGGATATCAGGCTCGTAAGCACTAAATGCCTGCAAGGCTCCTAAATAAGTAGGACCTTCTGCCACAATAATATCGCCTGGATCGATAAACGTTTTCGCAATCAAATCCAGCGCTTCTTGAGCACCGGTTGTAATCATAATGTTTTGCGGCTTTGTGCGCACACCTGTGTCACGCATGAGCGAACAAAACACCTGCTTTGTCTCAACGCGACCGTCGGTTGCGCCGTATTGAAGTGCCGTAGCGCGCTGCTCTTGGCAGGCGGCATTTACCGCCGTACAAATAGCGTCTTCTGGCAGCAACGACACATCGGGCATACCGCCAGAAAGCGATATGATGTCACTGCGAGAAGCTGCGGCGAATAAATC
Organism: uncultured Eggerthella sp.; assembly: GCA_964369725.1. GTDB lineage: Bacteria > Actinomycetota > Coriobacteriia > Coriobacteriales > Eggerthellaceae > Paraeggerthella. The sequence goes on along the minus strand of CAYJGC010000014.1, from coordinate 6,946 downwards.
GCGCACAGCCGAAGAACGCATCTTGACGACGCGTTGAGCAACCTTGTTGCTCGTATGGTCAAATGTTAAGTGTGCTGAAGTCATGTTGGGATATTACCACTGCTTGCGCTAGAAATTCAACAGCTTCTTTAAAAGCCCGCAAAGCAACTAAATCCTCGGTGAAGCTCACTTCTACACGCGCATGCCCTAGTTCTTCATCAAGCCAACGAGAAGTACCCACAAATGTCACAGGCGCTGCAGTCAAATGACCGCCAGTGAGCTTAATCTTATTTTGCTCCGCTTGGGCCTGTATATCAATTACCAAATGCTCAATCACATGCGGAAGAGGAGTGCTCTCCATCACGGTAGCAAACGTGTCACCTTTTCCGTTGACGCATGCATGGTAAGGAATGCGTGGGAAACATGTCACCACATAATCTATGAGCTGCGGAGTTGTTTCTCGGGGAACCTCTTTGCCAAAATGGATGTCGCCCAAGATACGGTCCTTGCGCACAACGAGCCGCTTTACAATAATCGCCGCAGGAATTTTATCAGACACAAAGAATCACTCGCTCGCGCTGGTTTCGGGTTCACCAGATTCAACAGATTCACTTGCAGCATCTAAGCTATTTTCTTCAGAGGCCGCTTGAGAATCTGTTGACGGTTCGCTCAAAAAGGAACTATCCTGCACATCTCCTATTTCTAACGAAGCATCTTGCGCTGGGTCTTCTTGTGCGTCGCTAGCTTGTGCAGAGTCTTCTTGCGAGACCACCGTCCCCTCATCAATTACCCCACTTCCCGCACGCGGCAATGCCTGGTCATTATGAGACAAGCGATCCAAGATGGTGAGATTGTCCGCCGGCAATAATTCCTGCGCAGGTAAGTCTTGGATGCTTCTAATCAACTGCTCAATCATCCAGTCCAGGTCTTCTTGCAAAGTTGAGAACCACGAATATCCAGACCCATCCGTAATAACCAACTGACTTCTATCGAGAGAGAAACGATAGCGCCCTTCGCCCTCCATGTTCCCAAAAGTGAACGTTATAGTTTTAGCAATTTCGTCAAGCACATACTCATACGCGACATCCTCGGTAAGCTTGAGGTGTTGTCCATCGATGACAACAACAGCATCGGTGCCATTACTAAACCATTCACCCTTAAAATCCAAAGCATCGTCATAACGAAACCAGCGATCCCACGAAAACAACGCCACCGCACTAAACGCCAACAACAAAATGACACTTATTACGACCCAAGGCCAGCAACGCTTTTTTGGCTTTTTCGAAGTTGCTTTTTTTGAGGCTTTTACTTCTTGCTGCACCTCGTCTTCTAAAGAAGATTCTTGCACATCATCTTCGCTTTGTGTTTCATTCTTTTTTAACTCTTCACCCTGAAAAGAAAGGGGCAAATCTTTATAAGGAGCAGGATTGTAGCCTTTTGAAGGCGTGGATTGATCCTTCTTGCTTCTCTCTACAGGCTCTGCTTGTGGCTGCAAAGCCTCTTTTGGTTGAGCAATTTTTTTCCCCGCAACCGATTTACGTGGCTTAGGTTTTAACTTTGATTCTTCCTTCGTTTCTTCGACAGAATTTTTTTTCGGGGCAACGGGCGCCGAATTTTTTTCAGGATTAATTAGAGGCTTCGATGAAACAGGCGACACGATATCCGTATCGCCTGTATCTGGAGCTTTTTTCTTTTTTACGTCAGTATACTTACGCTTAGTTACCACGCGATCAAATCTCCTACCTACTTCGCGTGCTATTCAGGCACTATGACCTCGACACCACCCATGTAAGGAACTAACACTTCGGGTACTTTAATGCTTCCATCTTCTTGTTGATAATTTTCCATAATGGCCGCCATCGTGCGTCCGACCGCTAAACCAGAACCATTAAGAGTGTGGGCATAGCGCGAACCTTTAAAATTCTCAGGGTCGCGGTATTTAATATTTGCGCGACGTGCTTGGAAGTCAGTGCAATTTGAACACGAAGAAATTTCTTTATAGTCGTTATAGCTCGGCAACCAGACTTCAAGATCGTATGTTTTTGCAGCAGAAAAACCCATATCTCCCGTACAAAGGCTAATGACACGATGAGGAAGTCCGAGAAGTTGCAGAATATTCTCTGCATCTTCAACCATAGACTCCAGCTCATCGTAGCTTGTTTCTGGCGTTGCAAACTTAACCATTTCCACCTTGTCAAACTGATGCACGCGGATAAGGCCACGCGTGTCGCGCCCCGCACTTCCGGCCTCTTCGCGAAAACAGGGAGTGAATGCACAATAATGAAGCGGTAGCGAAGAGGCATCGAGAACCTCTTCGGAATGAATATTAGTTAGCTGGACTTCAGCCGTTGGAATAAGGTACAGGCCTTCACGCGTTTTGAACAGGTCATCTTCAAACTTTGGAAGCTGACCAGTTCCGGTGAGTGTGTTGGCGTTTGCCATGGCAGGACACCACCACTCTTTATAACCGCGTGAAACATGGGTGTCTGCCATAAAGTTAATGAGAGCCCTCTCAAGACGCGCACCCATGCCACCTAACAAGATGAAGCGACTTGCTGTCAGCTTTACCGCACGTTCAAAATCAATAATTCCCAGGTCGGTGCCTAAATCCCAGTGAGCTTTTGCATCAATTCCCTCGGCGGCAAAATCACGAGGGGTGCCCCAACGGCGAACCTCGGGGTTGTCTTCTTCACTTGCACCTACTGGTGTTGAGTTGGCAGGAAGATTTGGCGTAGTCATTAAGAGCTCGTTCATAGCGCCTTCTGCCTGATCACGCTGAGCGCTTAGGGTGGCAATTTCTGCATTAATGGTGCGTACGCGTTCTTTTGCAACTTCAGCTTCGTCTTTTTGACCCGCAGCCATCATGGCACCAATGGATTTTGAAGTGGCGTTGCGCTCAGCCAAAAGAGCCTCTTCTTTTGCAATAACGCTACGGCGCTCTTCGTCAAGCTGTGAGAAGCGCGAAGCATCCCATGAAGCGTTACGGTTTTGCATTGCCTGTGCAACAACCTCGGGATTTTCGCGGACAAAACGTATATCGAGCATGATCGCGCTCCTTCTCAATTGAAAGTTTACAGTAAGATCAGTATAGCGCACCATTGCTGCATCACAATAAACCAACACGTGCTTAGCATGCTATTGGGTTCTCTTTTTATGATTTGGCTTCGAGTTCCCTTGCAAATTAAAATATACGATCATGAAATTCATTTTAGCAACATGGGCGGGTTACCCGAACAGTGGACAACTAAAAATCTCTTCGAAACGCATGCTTCAATCCCTCCTAATCCCGACATTGCTCATGCCTTTTATCTTGCAGGATATATTGAAAGCTGGGGGCAAGGCATCAACAGAATCTGTAGCGCGTGCGCAGCAAAAGGAATTCCTAAACCGGAGTTTGTAGTCAACACTAATGACATACTTGTCACTCTTAAAGTCAATCTCAAAAAAAAGCAAACTGAGCAAAGTGGCGGTAAAA
>CAYJGC010000014.1:0-3392 GCA_964369725.1 uncultured Eggerthella sp. | reverse complement strand
AAAGTGGCGGTAAAACGCTCTAAAAGGCACTGCAGCACGAGATTTCTTAATCTTACAAACAATCAAAGACAACCTTCAATAACTCACAAAGAGCTTGCCGATTTGCTTAAAATTTCTGAAAATACTGCACTCAGATCTACGCGACGCCTCAAAGAAAAAGGGTGTCTTGTAAGAAAAGGAGGAACCAGGCGATCGTGGGTTTGGATAGTCGTGGATTGACGCAGGCAAGGCCATATCGCTTCATCGCGGTTAAAAGTTGTAATTTTCTCGCTAGAAGAGAATTGCATAGTATAATGCGGGGTTGAAATGTGCAACGAAAAGAGTACGCGTAAAACCTGAGCTTACATAATGAGGTATGTATGGACTTTAATGCAATCTATCACTTTCTTTTTGAAACTTACGCAGGCGTTGGCTGCCTCATTGGAATGGGTCTTGTTTTAAGCTTCATTGCTGCTGTCATCATGGAATATCGGACGCGAAAAACCTTTGTACACCGCGAAGCAAGCGAAGATGATTGGTCCCTATTTGATGATGACGAAGAAAAGACTGAAGAGAAAAAAGATACGGCAAAAAAATAAGTGTCTTTTGACCGAGCAGCTCCTTTTAAGCTTCTGCTCAAAACGCTGGCCGTGCACTGCTTGTTAGTTTCACCTGTTTATGTTTAGGGAGGTTTCAATGACCGAAGCGCGCCTCAATCTTTATCGCCGTGATAAAACGTATATTCCCCGTGTCGCTGCCGTTCATGATTTATGCGGTTATGGAAAATGTTCTCTTGGTGTAGCCATCCCTGTTCTTTCTGCAGCCGGATGTGATGTCTGCCCGGTTCCTACGGGTATTTTCTCTTCGCACACAGGCTTTCCTGGGTGGTATATGCACGACACCACCAACACCTTAGACGACTATTTAGCTGCGTGGAAAAACATTGGTGTTGAAATTGATGCTATTTATTCAGGCTTTTTGGGCGCACCAGAACAGGTAGACCGCATTCGTGATTTGTATGAGATGTACCCACAGGCATTACGCGTGGTTGATCCTGTTATGGCAGACCATGGCAAGGTGTACCCCACCTACACACCTGAATTATGCGAAGCCATGGCTCAACTTGCCTGCGGAGCAGACATTCTGACCCCTAACCTCACTGAAGCGGCAATCATCTTACAAGAAGATTGGCAGGGGACAAATCTATCCGACAAAGAGGCTCATCGGATAGTTGATGCTCTTCGAGCTAAAGGTGCAAAAAATGTTGTACTGAAAGGCATTCGCCGTGACGGAGAAACCTGCATACGAAACTTTATTGGAAGCGAAGATGGAAACATTACCGAAGTAAGCAATGACTTTTTACCCTATATGCTTCATGGAACCGGCGACCTATATGCTTCTGCACTACTTGCCGCCATTATGACCGGCTCTGATTTATACAACGCAGCAACTTTTGCTGGAAAGCTTGTTCATGACGCCATGATTGTCAGTGCAAAGCAACCGCATTTTGAAGATCGCGGCGTGAGCTTTGAACCTCTGCTTAAAGACGTTTGCCTGCTGCTTAATACCTAATTCTCGTAGTCACCGTCGTCGTAGTCATAGTCGTCTTCGTCTTCACAGCCATCGCAATAATCTTTGTTGTATACGAAAGCGCACGCACCAAACATGGCAAGAAGCGAAACGGAAACGGCGACTAAGTCTCTGCCTAAAAATAACGTGGTTCCTTCCACAATCCAACAAGCCACACCTAGCCCAAACAACAAGATTACTCCTGCTGCACCAACGCCCAAAGAAGAAAACACGCGCGTATGTCGCAAGCGGAAAAGAGACAACAGCCCCGCTGAAATAACCCAACTCAGCGCTATCGCCCAGAAAGCAGGCTGCGTTAGCAGCGCCGTAAGGCCTTCCGTTTGACTCACATATATTCCAAAATATCCCGGATTAAGCACATTGAAAACAAAGGGGCTTTCCGCCGCACAAGCAATCAAAGATATTGCCAACAAAACAGAAAAACCCGCAACAACCACGGCTCTCAAAGGACTTAAAACAAAGCCAGCAATAAGTGGAGCAAGCGGCGACAAGCCAAAAGCCCCCGAAAGAGGCAGCGCAAAAACCACATTGGCTTCGTCATGCCGATCTCTTCCCATGAAATACCACCATGCTCCCACAGCAGCCAACAAAACAAATCCTATCGCTGGCTGTCCTTGCATAATGCCCGCTATTGCCAAAACTGCATAAGAGAGCAACGCTCCTAGATGGGGCTTTAGTGCTCCGGCTAAAATAATGAGAACAAAGAACACCCAAAACAGAGGACTAGTGAATTCGCTCGTTTGAGGAATTCCCATGAGAGCGACGAGTGCCACAAATGCGCTTCCTATCGCTCCTATCGCATGAGCCGCCACTACACGATGCGCTGCTGAAAACTGTTCACACAGAGGGACAGGCGGCAGCCACTCTTCTTCGGATTCATTATTATCTTCGTCTTCATCCTGAAGGTTCATAACAATGGCAGCAAGCTCACGAACGCCGCGACGTGCGCTCCCCAAGTAAGGCTCAAGCTCTTCGGCAAATTCCGAAACGGTAGCGTAGCGCTCTTCTCGATTGGGGTCGAGGGCAAAAAAGATGGGGTCATCCGCCGCAGGATCAAGCTCATCCCAACAAAGCGACGGCAACACAAGCTCGGCATCCTCAATAGCAGAAGCCGCACGCATCAAATCCGGTGCAAGAAAAGGATTTTCACCTACAATCATTTCATAGGTTACCGAAGCTAACGCCCATTCGTCACAGCGTACGTCAAGCATTTCCTCGCGCATCTGCTCAAGAGGCATATAGCCGATGGTTCCGCCACCCGCCGTCCCAAATCCAGAAGAGTCAGCAAGAGTCGCAAGACCAAAATCGGTTACCTTAACTTGTCCTTGATGATTAATCAAAATGTTGTCAGGCTTGATGTCAAGATGGAGCACCTGATTTGAGTGAGCTACTTCTAAGGCGCGCGCAACCGCTGCAAAAACAGCCGCAATGCCATCGAGGGTTAATTCGTCTTGATGCTCGCTTAGCAACTCCCCCAACGACATACCTTCAACGTATTCCATAATAAGGTACGCGGTGGAATCTTGAATCTCAAAGTCATACACCGCAACAATGCTCGCGTCATTAAGCATTGCTGCCGTTCGAGCCTCATCAAGCCCTGGCATACCGGGCAGAGACTGCTGAAAAGCTTCATCTTCAAGCAGGTTAATGGTAAGCCCTTGCGTGTCTGAAGGGTCATACTGAAATTGTTCATCTGAATAAAAGGCTCGAGCGGTGTCTTCTTCATCAAGCTGGATACACTTAATGGCAACACGACGCTGAATGCGCGTATCCCAAGCAACTTGAACCGTTGCAAATCCGCCCATTCCTGCCTCAGCAATGGG
>CAYJGC010000013.1:15118-35814 GCA_964369725.1 uncultured Eggerthella sp. | reverse complement strand
AAGATGCGGATCTGGAAGAGTTTTGACGCCTGCCACGAAACAACCTGTCTTAATGCTGACGCTTCAAGAAATCTGGGATGTAATCTTCGTCAGCAAAACGCCCTGAAGAAGCTGGGGCACTTGACCTAGCTGCGAAAGAAGATGAAGCAGGAGCTGATTGCATCGTAGGCTCTGCAGCCGTTGTTGCAAACAAGTCTTTGCGTGAAGAGAAGTCCATGGAGGATTGCTGAGGCTGACCCATCTTAAAGCCCGTAGCAATAACGGTAATGCGAATTTCATCTTTCATGCTTTCGTCAACAATTTGACCATAGATGATGTTCGCATTTTCATCAGCGCAAGCTTCAACAGTGCGTGCAGCTTCATCAACTTCAGTAAGCGTAAGGTCTGGACCGCCAGCAATTGAAAACAGCACACGGGATGCACCTGCAATAGAAGCTTCAAGCAAGTTTGAATTTGTTGCTTGCTGAGCTGCATCTAAAGCACGATTTTCACCCGTAGATACGCCTATGCCCATCATGGCAGTACCTGCATCCTTCATAACGGTACGGATGTCAGCAAAGTCCAAATTGATGAGACCTGGAATGGTAATAAGATCAGTCACACCTTGAATGCCTTGACGCAAAGTGTCGTCTGCAATACGGAATGCGTCCAACATGCTTGTTTTTTTATCAACAATCTCTAGCAAACGATCATTAGGAATAACAATGAGCGTATCAACTTTTTGAGACAAGAAGTCGATACCCTGCTCCGCCTGGTTGCGACGAGTACGTCCCTCAAAAGAAAACGGCTTGGTAACGATACCAACCGTCAAAGCGCCAATTTCCTCGCGCGCAATCTCAGCAATAATAGGAGCAGCACCTGTGCCGGTTCCGCCGCCTTCGCCAGCAGTAACAAATACCATGTCTGCTTCTGCAAGCGCTTCACGAATCTCTGCGCGACTTTCCTCAGCCGCCTGGCATCCCACTTCGGGGTTTGCACCAGCACCAAGACCTCGCGTTAACTCTTCACCGATGTGGATAGTTTTATCGGCATCAGACATAAGAAGAGCTTGACGGTCGGTGTTAACGGCGATAAATTCTACGCCCTTAACTCCTGCTTCAACCATACGGTTCACGGCATTTGTACCGCCGCCGCCCACACCGACGACCTTGATTACTGCCAAATGCTCACCCAAATTGTTAGGCATCATTTCCTCCACACTTGCTAAGTTGCTATTTGCTGCGATTCAGTTATATTAGTACAGCTCATAACCCATTATTGTACACGATGATTATCAATTTGCAAATTGAACAAGCATAATGACAAATTTATGGCATCAACTCCACACTTAACGGGGATATTTGCTTGCTTTCTTTTACTGGCAACAAAATGTAACTTTTTTTATCCTACAGTGCGCGCCACGTGGGATTGTCAACTGTTCTCACATTAATGTAAGCAACGCCTTCCGGATGCTGTTCCATGATTTCAAGACAAACGAGTTCTTTTTCACGAATATACTCCGACGTTCCAAAAACAATGTCGGGCCCATCTTTAATAGTTAACGTAGTCGACTCTGTCTCGGTGGCTTTTACGGTCGTTACCCTGTCTACAAGCTCAGTAGTCATGCCATCAACAATAGAAAGCGCATTGTTGACATGGTCATCGGCGCAATAGGTACCTATCTCTGGGTCAAGCCCATACGGAACATCGACAATGTGAAGCACCACCTCAGCTTCCTCGTAAATCTTTGAACTGGTGCGCTGTCCGTCTTCAGAATCCTTGTCAGGAATAGGCATCAGCCACATACCATCCGAGGCAATAGCCCACGGCTGCACAACACTAGCATCATTTGTTGGAACCTCAACAACAGCAACAATAGCTCTCTCGGTCACCACCAGCTCTAACGTATCGGGAAACACTCGATTTACCGATACTTCTTCAACCCATGAATTTCTGAGTACACTTTGCTCAATTGCATCAGCATCTACCGTCAATAACGTTGTCCCTGCAGAAATGCCAGCCATATTTTGCATATCCTGTTCGGTAAGATGCTCTACACCTACAACTGATACACTTTTTATAGTAAACAAGCTCGAATTATATATAACAATTCCACCTAAAATAAGTACGAAAATTACTGCGGCAATAACCCCTGCCCGGAGCAAATAGCGATTGTATGTCTTTTGGGCACGACCCCTGCGATTGATGTCACCAACGCGCGTAGACGATACCGATGATCTTGTTCTTTCTGATCTTTCATAAGAAGGTTGTCCACCCGAAAGCGTTCGATAAGAAGCCGACCGAGAAGAAGTACGGCGCACAGAATTACTCCCCGCACGTGCGCGAGGAGCCCTCGTAGTGGGTTTACGAGAACCCGAGGAAACGGACTTCCGGTTGTAATTCGATGCCATACGCTTCATACACCTTACACTGAGCTAATCTTATTAAATCTATAACATCACACGCATGCGCCCCGCCAGTATTCACAATGAAATTTGCATGCATCTCCGAAATCTGCGCACCCCCGACTTTGCAACCCTTTAATCCCACCGCCTCAATAAGCTTGCCGGCTGAATGACCTTCAGGATTACGAAAAACACTGCCGCAAGAAGCGGCAGACAAAGGCTGCGTTTTTTTACGCCGTGCGTGCGAACCTTCCATCCTGCCGCGTAAATAAAAAGGGTCAGCTGGCTCTACGCATAGCTCGCATTCTACTATTACTTCATCTGCTTCGAAAGAACTACAACGATATCCCCATTCAAGATCAACGCCACGATGACAAACCATGCCTAATCTTGGTGAAATAGTAGTAACGGTTCCTACACGCGACCCTATCCATTCGTCTTTCGTTCCGGCATTCATCCGAAGAGCCCCACCTACGGTTCCAGGCGTGCCCACCGCGAATTCCAAACCCGCCATACTCCGACGAAACGCATCCTGCACAACAGACGACAACAAAACGCCTGCACCCACGCAAAAATGATTCGTCTGATCATCGAAATGAAACGAGCGAAAATCACGTCCTAATACAATAACGACACCCGAATATCCGTCGTCCGCCACCAACAAGTTGCTGCCACGTCCCACTACTACCCAATCAATAGCGTGTTCGTGACACAACTCAATTACTTGTTTAAGCGCACCTATTGAAGCAACTTGCGCATAAAAACGCGCTGGCCCGCCTATGCGATACATGGTATGACGAGACATGGGTTCTGAAAGGCTAACGTCGCCATCAAAGCTCTTATCTATCAAAAGTGCTTCAAGCGGTGAGGCATGTCTACCCCTCATTTTTACTCACCCCTCAATCGCTGGTTTATTGCTGCCGTGCAGTTTTTCTAAGGCATCAACAACCTGAGGACCAATCGCTGTCACATCTCCTGCACCCATTGTAATGAGCAAATCACCATCTTGCAGTTTTGAAATCAAATGCGACACCACTTCAATACGTCGCGGCACATAAGCAGCCTCTGGGCATCCAGGATTTTCATACACCACATTAAAAAAGGTTTTTCCTGAAACACCTGGTACCGGTGCTTCTCCTGCAGGATACACATCCATAAATGTTATAACATCGGCACAGTTAAACGCTGCCGAGAAATCATCTCGCAAAACCTCCGTGAAGAGCGAAACGCGTGAGTATCTATGAGGCTGAAAAAGAACCTGCACACGCTTATAGTCAAGACGCGCCGCCGCTTCAATAGTCGCAGCAATCTCTGTAGGATGATGCGCGTAGTCATCGACAACCGTTATGCCTCCCACTTCACCCACAAGGTCAAACCGGCGCTTCACGCCCGCAAATTCCGCAAACGCCTGAGCAGCTGCACGTACATCAAAGTCAAGCGCCCATAAAAGAGTAAGCACTCCTGCTGCGTTAAGTGCATTGTGTTTTCCCGGGTTTTGCTTAATGCAAACAACGACCTCTTGCCCATCAGGAAGGACAAGGACAAATTCACTACCAATACCTTTTGTACTATAGGCAGAAATACGTGCATCACAACCTTCGCTGAACCCATAGGTGTAAAGGGCGCGACCTGTAGCGCGAGCAATGCGCACTAATGGCGCATCGTCTCCGCATGCAACCACTACGCCATCTTCGGGAACCGATGCGATAAAAGCAGAAAACTTTTCATAAATCTCGTTAAGATCTCGATAATGATCTAAGTGATCAGCCTCGATATTAGTAACTAAAACCGCTTTTGGGGACAAATAGCGAAACGACTTATCGCTTTCGTCTGCTTCTACAACATAATGCTTCCCTGTTCCTGAATGAGCATTAGTGCCAAAAGCTCGCACGATGCCGCCAATCAAAAAGGTGGGATCTTCACCCATTTTTTCCAAAACACTCGCCAACATAGAAGATGTCGTTGTTTTCCCATGCGTACCTGCTACAGCAAGTGTCTCAAGTCCCACTCCTAAATGAGCAAGCATCTGTGCACGGTGCCAAATAGTTAGCCCTCGCTCTTGTGCACAAATTAGCTCGGGATTATTGTTCAAGATAGCGGTCGAAACAACCACTACAGGATTACCTTCAGGAATATGAGAAGCTTTGTGACCAATAAAAACCTTCACACCAGCTTCGCTCAGCTGTTGTGTATAGCGGCTTTCTCTCAGATCAGACCCGCTTACCTGCATTCCCTGATCAAGCGCAACGCGAGCAATTCCGCTCATTCCAACGCCACCTACACCAATGAAGTGTACCTGCTCTATTTGTGATGTTTCCATTTTGCGCCCTTCAACTTCTCTTGTCTTGCAATCATTGCGTATTGTAACGCATCATAAACTATGCACGGTTTTTTGAAGCAGCTTCAACAACTACATCTGCCAAAAGACTTACTGCGTTTTTTGCTTCTTGCGCTTGTGCGGCTTGTGACATTTTTAGCCTCACTTCACCCTTCTCAATGAGTGTTCGGAGGTAGCCTTCAAACTCTAAGCCTTCGACCTCTGAATCGGCAACCATAAAGGCTACACCTGCTTCGACACAGGCGCGCGCATTGGTTGTTTGGTGGTCTTCGGTGGCATAAGGAAAAGGCACCAGTAAAGCAGGCAATGCGCGTGCGGATATTTCTGCGAGAGAACTAGCTCCTGCACGCGAAACAATGGCATCGGCTGCAGCCATGGCATTTCCCATTCCATCAACATAGCCATATAGGTGCCAGCGCTGCTGTTCCTCGTCTGACAAAGCTAGGCTTGACGTTACACGCTCAAGTTCTTTAGGTCCGGTTACATGAATGATATACAGGTCTTTATGCGATAACAACATTTTTTTATGCTTCACCAACGCTTGATTAAGATGACGAGCACCCAAACTACCCCCCGTTATTAAAAGCACAATAACGTCTTGAGGGATACCAAAAACTTCACGACCTTCTTCTCGGGTTGCCTCAAAAACACTTTTTCGAATAGGATTACCCGTAATCACCGTAGGAGCCGATGCAGGCAATGCCTGCTTTGCTTGCTCATACGTAAGACATATTGCTTCTGCTCGTTTTGCCAGATATTTATTTGCTAAACCCATGACTGAATTTTGCTCATGAACCACCACGGGAATACCCAGCTGCTCTGCCGCACGACCCACAGGAATGCAAACATATCCTCCAAAACCAACCACCGCATGAGGACGTTCTTTCTTGAACCATGCTTTGGCAAGCTTTGTGCTTTTTTGTATGGTCGTCAAGGCCTTTGGGAGGGTAAGCGGATGGGAACGATTGAACCCCTGAGCTTCAAAAGGTACGAATTCAATACCCGCTGCAGGGACAAGCCGAGACTCTACCCCTTTTGGCGTTCCCGCAAAACACACTTCGTGACCACGGTCAACGAGCTCTTCAGCAAGCGCAAGAGCTGGCGTAATATGCCCCGCCGTGCCACCACCTGAAAGCACTATACGCATAATGTTATCTCCCACCTTTAACAACTGTCATGCGCGAACGCGCAGAACTTCTGCGCTCACGATCCTGGTCATTCGTGCGAACAATACGAAGATTGTCTCTTCGACGATCATATACGCTTGGACCACCCGCATCTTGAGATACCGACAGTATAAGGCCAACCATCATAAGATTTGCAATCATTGCCGAGCCACCTGAAGAAATAAACGGAAGCGGCTTACCAACAATAGGAAAGCAACCTATTACCATGGCAATATTCAAAAAAGCCTGAAAAGCAATCATAATAGTAAGGCCGCCTGCAATCATCACACCTATGTTATTCGACGAAGAAAGAGCAATGCGCATACCTGCATATAAAAATACAAGAAAAAGAACAATAACAAACAAAGCTCCCAGTAAACCTAACTCTTCCCCAATAATGGCGAAAATAAAGTCGGTATCTGACTGTGTGAGATACAAATACTTCTCATACGAATTCCCTAAGCCTACACCAAATAAACCGCCGCCCGCTAATGCATACCATGAATGTATAAGCTGATATCCCGTGCCGTATCCACCCTGACCATCATTCCATGGGTCTAAAAACACCATGAGACGCTCACGTCGATAGTCCGCACCGAAAATTGCTACCAGACCCACAACAATTACCGCAGCTATTAGTATAAGCATGATTCGTAGAGGAACTTCCCCCAACCACATGACAGCAAGAATACCCACGACACAAATCATGGCTGTTCCCAAGTCCGACTGAGCCCCCATAATGAGCAAAACCGGCACAACAATCATAACGAGCAGCATGACTAAACCTTGACCAAGACCAAGTTGACCTTCACGGAAATCAGTAAATATGCGCGCCGCAACAAGAATGAGGGCAATTTTCGCGAACTCTGAACCTTGGAGGCTCATTCCGCCAATGATAATCCAGCGATTTGCGCCCCATTCTGCTTCGCCTGTACCAAATAGAAGGGTTGCTACCAAAAACGCCGCAGCAATCCCCCAAGCAATCCAGACAAAATTCCCCCGCCATATATCACAAGGTAAAAACTTCCAGATAGCCAATGCGGCAACGATACCAATTACGGCAAACAACATCTGGCTTGAAACGTCACCAATAGCGCTTGCTTCTTGCACTACTTCAGCTTCCGACAGCGCGATAACAGAGGATGTTGAATACACCATAACAAAACCCAGAAGCAACAACGCAAGCGTAGATAGCAACAAGAGGATACGGGGCATCATCACTTCAGAAGAAACATCACTTTTATCACGCTGAATCTTTGTCATGCAACAACCTACACTGCCTCAAGCGCGCCTGCGCCATCTTTGACCAATTGCTTAAAAACACTGCCGCGTTGCTCAAAGGAAGTGAATTCATCGAATGAAGCGCATGCAGGCGAAAGCAACACTACTCCCTGAGGCTGCGCAAGCGCCAAAGCTTTGTAAAACGCCTCTTCGAGATTGCTTGCATACGTAGCTTCAAAGCCTTGCGAAGCCTGATTTGATTCATCTTGAAAGGCTTCTAAAAAACGCATGCCTGCAGCGCCATAACACACTGCTGCAGCAGCCTGTCTTTGGACTCCTTCGACCAGGGAATCAAGATTTGTTCCTTTATCTTCCCCGCCAAGCATTATGACGGGTTTTACGTATGTAAAAGCAGTAAGCGCTTTAAGAGTAGCATCAACATTGGTTGCTTTTGAGTCATTAAAGCATGCTACCTCGCCCACTTTGCCACAAGGTTCATTGCGGTGCTCCAACGGTGCAAAATTGCGGAGTCCTTCGATCACCGCAGAAAGATTTGAGGTACACACCAAAGCTGCAGCGGCGCACACTAAAGCGTTACAGATATTATGCTCACCCTTTAGGTGCAGGTCTTGGGAAGAAAGAAGAACTTCCTCACGACCATCCCAAGCAATATGCATCATTTCCTTGTCATCTAAAAATGCTGCGTTACTGCTGCCACACGCAAGCCGCATGTCGCCATACAGGCCTTCTTTTGTTCCCACGGGCACATAGTCAAATCCGCGCTCTTGTAGTGATTTGCCTTTAATACGTCGTATTTCGTCCAATACAACAGGGTTGGTGGCATCAAGCACAGCAACAGAATCTTTTTCATGGTGGAGATTCTTTAAAATAGTATACTTCGCATCACGATACGCCTCGAAAGAACCATGCCACGCAAGGTGATCGGGGGTAATGTTGAGCAAGACTGCAACACGAGGAGCAAAGTTGACTGTGGAAGACAGCTGATAAGAAGAGACTTCGGCTACATACACTTGTGTAATACCTGCACTTACCGCCTGAATACAGGTATCGCCAATATTGCCTACCGCACTTGCCCTCAGACCAGCCTCTTTCAAAACATGCATCAACATGGCAGTTACCGTTGTTTTGCCATTCGTTCCCGTAATGGCAATCCAAGTACTGTCCGCGGCGCTTTCTCTCCAGGCAAATTCAACTTCGCTAATAATTTCCGTACTATTTTGCGCGGCACTTTGATATATCGCAGATTTTTGGGGAATACCCGGACTCACTATACAAAGATCAAAGCAACCTTGAACCGTGTTGCGGGGAAGCTGTGTTTCAATGTCTACCTGTTTCTTTATGTCCGAAATAAAACACTCATCGTCAGGAGTTAGTTTTCCTGATGCAACACACATGCTTTCACATCGATTCTGGATTTTCGCAAGATACTGAAGAGTAGCACGTCCCGTTTTTCCCAACCCTAAAACAAGTACGCGCCCCAAGTTTAAAGGCGCTTGCTTTTTACTTGTATCAAATACTTCAGAAACCATATGCTACACCGCTGCCATAAGAGACTCGGCAAAATATAGCGAAAAACCCGTAGCAGCCAATCCGCCGGATATTATCCAAAAACGAACAACAACCTTTATCTCACTCCAGCCTTTTTTCTCAAAATGATGATGCAGTGGCGCCATTAAAAAAATGCGCTTTTTTGTTTTTTTGTAATACATAACTTGCACCATAACAGACAACGCTTCAGCAACGAATAAGCCGCCAACTATAAGAACGATGAATTCGGTCTTAGTGAGGATTGCTAAGCAGCCCAGCGACATTCCCAAAGCCAAAGATCCCGTGTCTCCCATAAATATATCTGCAGGAAAAGAATTGAACCACAAAAATCCTATGCAAGCACCTGCAATTGAAGCGCTTACTACAGCAGGGGCAAGCATGTCTGCCGTATAAGCAATTGCAGCCATAACTATCATAACAATCATAACTGTGCCTGCCGCAAGACCGTCGAGACCATCAGTAAGGTTTACTGCATTACACATACCTACCAACAAAACTGAAACAAACAAAAGATAAAGCCAAGGGATTGAAACGCCCTCTCCTATCGGGATAATTGTCGTAAAAACCCCGAGGTCAAACGTAATTACAAAGGGAATTGACACGGTAGGTTCGATTCCTAATAGATTAACGGCAACCAAGCAAAAAACGACAGCAATACTAAACTGGCCAATAAGCTTTGCCTTAGGAGTTAAACCCAAAGAGCGTTCTTTTACTACTTTTGAAGCATCGTCTACCAAGCCAAGAGCGCCGGTAAAAATAATAGCTCCCAGCAAAACTCCTATTTCGAGAGATACACCCTCAACCAACAGTACCGCAATAGTCACCGCGATAAGCATAACAACACCGCCCATAGTTGGTGTACCTTGCTTTACTAAGTGACTTTCTGGCCCATCTGCACGAACCTGTTGTCCAATTTGACTTGCTCGAAGAAATTTAATCAACAGCGGCATTAATACCACGGTAACAACAACGGCAATCACAATTGCCACAAACACAAGAAATGTTGGATAAGATGCAATTCCATGCAACATACTATGAAACCAGCCCTTCAGCTATCTTTTCAAAACCCATAAAATGCGATGCTTTAAGCAAAACAGCATCATCTGGTTCGAGATTACTTTGTACGTACGTCAGCGCTTCATCAAGAGCTGAAGAGCATACTATACTAGATGGATTCATCCCCGCCTCTTTTGCACTAGCGGCAATAATATTCGCCAAATCTCCTACACAAACCAAGACATCAATCGGCAAAGATGCTGCGTATATGCCCACACGTTCGTGGCATTCATTGGCAAAACTACCTAACTCACCCATATCGCCGAGAACCGCTATGCGCCTACCCTGCACTTCAATTGCAGCAAACGTTGCCAAAGAGGCACACATAGAATCGGGGTTTGCATTATAAGCATCATTGATCACCGTTGCACCATTAGAGGCTCGCAGCATTTCCTGACGTCCGCTTTCTGGCTCTACACGACTCAATGCCTCTGCAATAGCCTTAGGCGTCATGCCAAAAGTGCGTGCTACCGCTGCAGCGGCACAGGCATTTGCCACATTGTGCAAGCCACGCAAACGAAGAGATGATTTGACCACTTCTTCATCTTTATCTGGGGTATCAAAACCTCTAAAATATAAAGTAAAGTGAGGGCAGCTTTGTGCATCAAGCTCGATTGCTTCAGCCCAAACCACGCGACACATCTCCTGCAGACCATCAAAATTATCTGGAGACATTCGCAAACTAGCTTTTGTTGAGCCATCAAAAGAAACTGTTTTCACCTTGCGGCCACCTAAGCTGGCTTCTTCGCAAACAAATTGTGAAAACTCATCGTCTAAGTTTACAAAAGCGAAACCTGATTGGTCTGGCAAGGATTCCAACAGTTCTGCTTTAGCTCGCGCTACATTTTTTCTACTTCCTAAAAGCTCAATATGACTCTCGCCCACATTAACAATAAGACCCCAGTCGGGACGAACGAATTCGCACAACTGTGTTAGTTGACCCAAACCACGCATGCCCATTTCAACTACAACAACTTCCGTGTCTTCATGAGCATTAAGCAATGTTTTTGGCACACCTAATTCATTATTTTGATTACCGGTTGTTGCTACGACTGAGTGAGCGCTTGCAAGCACATCGCGAATGAGATTCTTCGTGGTTGTTTTTCCCGCAGACCCCGTAAGAGCAATGACACGCCCCTTGAGACGAGTTCTCCATTCACGAGCAAGATCAATGATGGCCTGCGCCGTGTCGTCCACCTGAATGATGCCTGCCCCCTTCATCTGTGCAGCAGCAAGCACCGCTTCATCTAACGGCTGAGTAGTGATCACACAAGCTGCGCCTAAATCTAAAGAGGAGCTTACGAAATCATGACCATCCACTCGTTCACCCGGAAGCGCTAGATACAATGAGTCTTGCGTGACCTCACGGGAATCCCACGTTAGTGTTTCAATTATTTTGCCATCACTAGATGGAGGCACCACAACCACACCGTTAGTGGCCTTAGCTATTTCCGAAATTGTTAAACGCATACCTACCCCTGCGAATGTGAGCTGTTTCCATACAAACGCGTAAGCTCTTCAGCCGCCACAATACAATCGTCAAACGAAAGCACCTTACCTGCGACCAGTTGATAGTCTTCATGTCCTTTACCTGCGATCAAGACTGAGTCTCCCTCTTTGGCGAGGCTTAAGGCATGTGCGATTGCTTCACGGCGGTCAATTTTTATATCAAAGCGATCCACACCAGAAGCCATGCCGATAGCAATATCTTCAATAATAGCCTCGGGCTTTTCTGTACGTGGATTATCAGACGTAACTACTACATAATCCGCCTTAAGTGCCGCACGTCCCATAAGTGGACGCTTGCTTGCATCACGATCTCCTCCGCAGCCAAATACGCAAATTGTGCGTTTTGCAGTAAGCTCTTTTACCGAGGACACTGCTTTTTCAAGAGCGTCGGGCGTATGCGCATAATCAACAAAAACTGAAATTCCTCCATCCGATGCTGCATTTACACGCTCGAGACGCCCAGGAATTTGTGGTGCTGTTTCTAATGCCTCGACAATTATCTCTTTTGCAAAACCTAACTGCATGCCTATTCCAAAAGCACACATAATGTTTTCTACGTTAAACCTACCCACCAAAGGATACGTAAACGTCACGCGCGTACCGCACACTTCTAACGTTATAGCGGTATGAGTTGAGGCGTAGCTAACCTCTACTGGATGGATTTGAGCAGATGGATCAAATCCGGTAGTCACAACACTGTCCTCTGCAGCAGAACAACGACGGAGCAACTCTTTGCCCCATTTATTATCAATACAAATGACACGACGCGCTAAGTAATCTTTAGAAAAAAGCCGCGCTTTTGCTTCGAAATATTCCTCAAACGTATGATGATAATCCAAGTGATCTTGTGTAAGATTGGTAAAGGCCGTCACCGCAAACTGAACACCCCACGTGCGCTCAAGGTCAAGCGCATGAGAACTAACCTCCATTGCCACCATATTACAGCGCTCATCACGCATGCGTGCAAACATACGCTGAAGATCAGGTGATTCAGGAGTGGTATGTGAAGATTTTTCTTGCATATCTCCAATGCGTATACCAACAGTCCCGATAACCCCTGTTTTTTTTCCTGCTACGCGTGCTATATGCTCGGTCAAATAAGAGGTTGTTGTTTTACCATTGGTGCCCGTAATACCCACGAGCGATAAATCTTGAGAAGGATGGTCGAAAAAATTTGCTGCCGCGTGAGCCATTGCTTTACGCGTGTCTTTTACCACGACTTCAGTTACGTCGGTTGCATCAGCTAAATACACTTTGCGCTCAACCACAATCACTCTTGCGCCACGGTTAATGGCATCTTGCGCATATGAGTGTCCATCAGTGTTTAAACCGACAATACAAAAAAACATGTCGCCCGGTTCTACACAATCACTTCGATACGCAATACCTTCAACTTTATCATTAGCGTTGCCAATAATAGTGCGGTCCATTCCCGCAAACAGCTCGACACAAGTTTTACTCATGGCTACCTCACTATGGATGTACGTTAAAACGATCAATTGCTGCAGACATTATATCCTTAAACAACGGTGTAGTGATGCTTCCATACGGAACCTCATTAGCACCCACAAAACAAACCAATTGACGAGAGGCATCAGGCAAAAAACCAATAAAGCCTGAATTGTAAACTCCTGCTATATATCCACCATTCACTTCGTCATATATTTCTGCGGTTGAAGTTTTCCCGGCAACGTTATAGCCTTCAATAGCTGCAGACGAAGCGGTGCCTTCAGTTACTACCGTTTCAAGCATGTCGACCATAGTGGCAACAGCTTCAGTATCTTCTATAATCACTTCAGTCTCGTACTCGGGAATTTCACCTGTTTGCGGTAACGCAATTAAAAAATGAGGTGTACATTCTATGCCTTCATTTGCAATAGCTGCATAAAAACCGGTAATCTGCAAGGGCGTAACCGAAAGCCCCTGACCGAAAGAGATACTGTAACTATCGATAGTACTCCAATTTTCCCAAGAAGATAAGTAGCCGAGATAATCGGTGCCGTACTCACCTTCACCAGGATAATCTACGTCAGTTTTTGTATGCAAATTATATTTATTGATATATTCATAAAATGTGTCAAAACCCATTTCCTCTACAGCAAGCGCCGTTCCAACATTAGAAGAAACGTTCAGAATCTCTCTTAGTGTCATGACCATGTCTCCACGCTCTTCGGCGTCAGTAACTATATACTCATCTGCCACCAAATATGAAGGACAATAGAACTCAGTATCTGGTGTTACCACACCTTCTTCAAGAAGCGCCATCATAGCTACTGTTTTAAAAACTGAACCTGGTTCGTACAAGTCTGTTACAACTTTGAGGGAGGGAGCATCGGGCTCCATTTCGCTTCGGTTTGTAGGGTCTGCAAGCGGCAAAGAGGCTGCTGCGTATATCTCGCCCGTTGAAGCATCCATAACAATAGAACTACCTCCTTGTGCGGTCAGCCCTTCGGCGTCCTGCATCAAGCGCTCTTCTACGTATTGTTGCAGTTCAAGGTCAATAGATACAATAATATCCTGTCCGTCAATCGCTGGTGTTGATTCATGAACGCCCCCAGGGATTGGGGTACCATCACTTCCGCGCTCTGCCTCATAATAGCCGACCTCCCCTGACAAAATATCATCATAGTACAACTCGAGACCCGATATACCTGTGTAATATTCGGTACCACTCTCCTCGTCAACCTCAAGACTGCATAGACCTATGACTTGTCCACCCACAGATCCATTGGGATATTCACGCTTCCATTCGGTAGCAAAGTAAATTCCCTCAAGATAAAGATTTTTTATCTTTTCACCGATTTCAATGTCCGCCATACGTTCAATGATTGAATACTCAGTTGCGTCAGCAGTAAGCAAAGGGAGATAATCCTGTGCCTCTCCACCTAGCACCGAAGCAAGAGAAGACGCAGTAGCATTTGGATCAACTACTTCAATAGGATTTGCGTAGATGGTGGTTGACTCAACACTCGTTGCAAGCACAGTGCCGTTGCGATCATAAATAGTACCGCGACGTGCTTCAATAGGAAATTGCACCGTGCGAGCTTCTTGAGCTTGTGCAGACAATTCTGGAGAAGCTATTACCTGTAGATACACAAGACGCAGCCCGCACAGCACCGCTAACAATAAGAATAGGAATAAGACAACAACCGCTCTGTTTGAATTATTCGCCACGCCCATAGTAGGTGACACAGAGGAATGATTCTGTCTTTTATTGTGAACCCGAAATGCTTGTCTGTAATCATCAAACACCGGATTACACTCCTACAATAGCTGCCGTTGCTACGCTTTGGGAAAGAGACAGCGTCCCCGATTCGTCAGTAACCACAACATCTTGAGGCATGGCAATAAAGCTTACGTCTGTCGCTTCGACCATACCTAATTCTGCTGCCTCTTCTCTCACTCTTGTGGGATTAGATAAGACACTTTGCGAGACCTCAAGCGCCGCGCTCGAACTACGCACTTCTTCTATCTGGGCGCTCAGCTGGGATGATTCTATAGATGTAGAAATTGCAGCAGCCATAAGTCCAATGCGAGCAAAAGCTACAACAGCAACAAACAGCAACACCATAGCAATTGCCTTTGCCAAAAAGACTACATTGGAAGGAAGGGTGGATGTCTGTGTGCGCTTACCAGATCCTGGCACTACGCTAATGCGAGCGCGAGGCGCCTGTTCAGGTGCGCGTTTTGGATAGCGAGAATATGCTGGTGCTGCACTCATGTCCAACCCCCTTTCTTTGTTTTTATCGCTTGTACGGGCAACCGTACTTTTTATGTGGCATTAACGCTTTTGTGCGATGCGTAGCTTTGCGCTGCGGGCACGCGGATTGCGCTGTATCTCTTCTGCGGTCGGCAAAACAGGCTTGCGCGTAATGATATCGAGTATCGGCTGTTTATTGCATACACAAACGGGAAGGTCTGGAGGACAGGTACATCTGCTAGCGAATGCCTGAAACATCTCTTTAACGATGCGGTCTTCGAGAGAGTGATAACTGATTACAACCAATCTACCACCCGGATTCAACCAACGAACAGCGGCTTCAAGACCACTTCGAAGTACATCTAGTTCCCCATTCACCTCAATGCGCAATGCCTGAAACGTGCGTTTTGCAGGATGACCTCCTGCTCGGCGTGCCGAAGCAGGGATGGCAGATTTTATAATATCTACCAGCTGCGCACTCTCTTCGATTGCACCATTTTGTCGCTCGCGCACTACAAAATCTGCAATGCGACTAGCCCACTTTTCGTCTGAATACATACGGATAATCCGAGTGAGATCTGCTGCGTTATAAGTGTTTATGATCTCTGCTGCGGTTAGGGTTTGTTTGCCCGGATCCATCCGCATATCAAGAGGGCCATTCTCCTTAAAGGAGAAGCCACGTGATGGCGTATCTATCTGAACAGAAGAGACACCTAAATCGAATAAAACTGCATCGACTCCTGGAACCTCTACGCTCAGCAAAACTTCGTCCATATTGCCAAAGTTGCCACGCACTAGTTCGAGATGAGGACGAATGTCATCTGGCAAAGCTCCGAGTTTAAGACTTGCGGCAGCTAAAGCCACTTCGTCTTGGTCAATGCCGATGAGCACGCCCTCGCTCCCGATGAGCTTGGCTGCTTCGATGGAATGGCCTGCTCCACCGAGTGTTGTGTCCACGAATGTGTGCGATGTTTTAAGGTTTGAGTATTCGAGGCACTCGGTGAGCAGAACCGGTATATGCCGATATTCGCTTGTCATTATGCTCACGCCTTGCGACTAGCTGAACAGAAGGCCAAGATCTGTGGCCTCTTCAACTTGGTCGTAGCGCTTTGCGTCCCAGATTTCAAAGTAACCCGTGTTTCCTACAACGACAACGTCTTTGTCGATGCCAACTTTCTCGCGTTGAGCAGCTGATAGCATAATGCGTCCAGCTGCATCGGTTGAAACGTCAGCTGCACGAGCTTTAAGCGCGCGGCGCAGGTTAACATGGTCGCTATTTGTGGTGTCAAACTTACCAAACTTGTCCACAAATAACCTGGCAACCCATGAGTTAAAGCCCTGGGGCTCAAACACGTAAAGACATTCATCTTTAGGATTGCGTGTTACTACTAAATCCGTTGAGAGCACCTTGCGAAAACTAGCAGGAAGAGACATGCGTCCTTTAGCGTCTACCTTGTAGTGGTAGGCGTTATTGAGGTCGACTACCTTTTCGGTATCTTCCGTCATGCCTTCCTTTCTCACTAATCTCATTCACGAGGTTTTCCGTTGGGTAAACAAGATACCCCACTTCTTCCCACAATGCAACACAAAAGTACTATCTAGCCTCCTCAGCAAAGCCTCTAACAACACTCGTAAACATTTCGTCATTTTTTCTGACAGAGCAACTGACAAGATGTTGCCTAACAGATATAGCTATGCACAATATATAGCGAATGATGCTGTATTTATTATTAAAAATACTAGGAGTGGTAGGAGTTATGCAAAATATGTGACAAATCGGCTACTGGTCAATTTACTTAGATGTTTTCTTGGAAACCAACGCAGAAAGAGCCTGCATGCTCCTTCGTTTTGGGCATTTTGGATACAAATATTCCGAATGTGAACGGTGGTGGGGCAATGTGGGGCATTTGTTCTCCTATCAGAAGAAAACAAAGCTACACCCTAAGCAATTCGTCGCATATAACCTTTGACAAAGGCTGTTTTACAGCTACAACTCATGCTCTCGGATGCGCATGAAGGTACTCCTCGCGCATATGAGAGCGATGCACGTGAGTGTATATCTGTGTAGTCGAAATGTCAGAATGACCTAAAATTTCTTGAATAACGCGTAAATCTGCTCCACCCTCAAGTAAGTGAGTTGCAAATGAATGACGCAGCGTATGGGGGTGTAAATTATTGATGCCAATTTTTTGTCCAGCTTTTCCCACAATTGCATGCACGCTTTGTCGCGACAAACGCCCTCCTCGCGCATTGAGAAATACCGCCGATACAGGTTTTGAGAAAGACTGAACTAAAGAGGGGCGCGCAGTTTCTAAGTACTTACTCAACGCACGCAAGGCTGCACCAGATACAGGAGAAATGCGCTCTTTGTTTCCTTTCCCCCGTACAAGCAAATACCCTTCATCAAGTACACAGTCAGACAAATCCAACCCCACACATTCACTCACGCGCAGACCGCAACCATAAAGCACTTCAAGAATGGCTTGGTTGCGTAACGTAGCTGGCTTGTCGTCATGAAAATCTTCAAGTATTGATTCAACTTGGATTATGCTTAACACATCAGGAAGCTTTTGAGGCGTTTTAGGAAGCTGTATTGTTTCAGTAGGGTTAGATTCAGAAAGGTTTTCCTTGACGAGAAATCGATGAAAACCCTTAAGTGCAGATAAGTGTCGATTTATAGTTGCCACTGCATAATTGCGCTCAAAAAGCTCCGCTTCGTAAGAAGTTATAGTTTCTCGCATTATTAATGAAACGCGGTCGATTCCTTGAGTGCGTAAAAAGGTTAGATAGTCTTGCAGGTCCGCCTCATAAGCTGCAACAGTAAGAGGAGAGCTACCCCGCTCAACGCGCAGGTACGATATATACTCCTGCAGTAACTCGTCCATTTCTCTACCTTCGTTTACGTAAGCTATTTCTGCTAGATTTTCATAACTTATTCCGAAGTTAAACAGCTTCTAAACTTACCTCCGCCTAGTCAGTAGAGCTTTAGCAGCCCTTCTAATAAAGACTTCTATTTATGATAGTAACGATGTTGCTCATATTTTGGCTCACAACAAACATTAATCCCGAGCGTACGATAGAGACGTTCATCAGTTGAGGAGATAATCACACTAAAGTAGGCATCACACCCTTGCAATTTGCCCACATGATCAATAAGTTTTGCCGCAAGTGGATCAGTCGCAGAACTGATAGAAAGCGCGATTAATGTTTCGTCTGAATGAAGACGCTTGTTACTACTGTGAAGCTGATTAGTTTTTAAACTGCAAATAGGCTTGATAACCTCATCACTAATTACGTCAATCTCATCGTCAACACCAGCAACACCCTTTAAAGCATTCATTAAAAGCGATGAAGCTGCGCCCAGAAGAGCTGAGGTTTTACCCGTAACAACGCTACCATCAGGCAAGACCATAGCTCCAGCTGGAGCACCAGTGATTTCTTCTTTAGCAAGAGCGGCTCCACGGGCGGGCGAAAAATTTGCATCTACTCCTGCTTGTGTCATAAGTATTTCCATTTTAGCAACGCGCTCGTGCCCTACACCCGTGCGACGCTCTTCAACAGCGGCTTGAAAATAACGGCGGACAATTTCCATCTTTGCCGCTTCACGAACAGCCTCGTCATCAACAATTGCTTTACCAGCCATATTGACACCCATATCAGTGGGCGATTGATACGGGCATGTTGAAGAAATGCGCTCCATCATAGCCCGCAGGACAGGATACACTTCAACATCACGGTTGTAGTTAACCGTAGTTTCACTATACGCCTCGAGATGAAACGGGTCGATAGTGTTTGCATCGTCAAGATCGACCGTAGCAGCTTCATAAGCTATGTTAACCGGGTGCTTTAGGGGAAGGTTCCATACAGGGAACGTTTCATACTTAGCATATCCAGCCTCAATGCCTCGTATATGCTCATGGTACAGCTGCGATAAACAAGTAGCCATCTTTCCACTACCAGGACCGGGAGCTGTCACCACCACCAGAGGACGACTTGTTTCGACAAATTCATTCTTCCCGTACCCTTCATCACTAACGATGCGATCGATATCAAAAGGATAGCCAACAATGGGAAAGTGCAAGTAGCTACGCACTCCTAAACTTGTTAAACGCTTGCGAAAAGCCTCTGCAGAAGGCTGGTTGGCGTAGTGGGTAATCACGACACCTCCAAGCGCAAAACCAAAACTGCGAAAGACATCCATAAGTCGCAAAACATCTTCGTCGTAGGTGATGCCTAAATCACCACGTACTTTATTTTTTTCAATGTCACCTGCATTGATGGCTATGATAACTTCAACCTCGTCGGCAAGTTGCTCGAGCATACGAATCTTGGCATCAGGCTCAAACCCCGGCAAAACACGAGATGCATGCAAATCATCGAAGAGCTTCCCACCAAACTCCAAGTATAACTTCCCTCCAAATTGCTCAATGCGACTGCGAATGTGTTGCGCCTGAAGAGTAATGTACTTGTCGTTATCGAAACCTTTAAGCATCGGAAAGCTGCTCCTTTTCCTGTTGAATCAATTTGCACCACACAAAAACATTTGACGACCACGCTTCCAATCCCATGAATTTGCCTGCCATCTGCAGCAACAGATTCAAAGACCTATGAAGCATTCACTCAAATGCAACGCAGTCAGTATAGCGCATCTGAGTCTTATATTTCATTGTTTATCTTTGAAACAAAAGTAGGACAAACTCCAAACACACAATCACCTACAAAACTCTCAATAAAAAACCTCCCTTTGCTAAACAATTGCTGCAAAAGGAGGTTTTACTAAAGTCTCTTGCTGGTAGCGATACTCGATTATCCGCAACCGTAAATTTTAGACGAATGTAAGTAAATTTAGGCGAATTTTTTGATATTTTAGGCGAATATGATTCTTTTTAGGCGAAAGTATTTGCACTTCATCTAGCCTAAAAAATAATGAAAGGCAAAGAATATGCTTGAGCAAGAATTAAAAAACTTGGTTATGTCGATTCAAGAGCGTAAATGCGAGGACAACTATCTAGAAATAAAGTCAGCTCAAGCTGGTTTTCCTAAAATCAAGAACACTCTATCATCTTTTTCAAATCAAAGCGACGGAGGAATAATCCTCTTCGGAATTAATGAAAAGGATTATTCTTTATGCGGAGTATATGATGCTGAAAGAACTATTAAGGAAATAGACTATTCCTGCAAACAAATGACACCTACCGCAGAGCAGAATGCACGGTTACAATAATTGATTCAAAGGCGGTTGCCAGTGCCGAGATTACAGGCATGGACATATCTCAAAGACCCTGTTTTGTCACAACAGCCGGCAAGACAAAAGGTTCTTTTTTAGGGTAGGTGATGCAGACAATACAATGACCCCGTTTGAGCTCTATAAGTATGAATCCTTCCAACAAAGCAAACGTGACGAACTTCGAACAGATGACAGACTCACCATAGATGACATTACAACCTCTAAGCTTGATTTATATCTAGCTACCTTGAGTAGCCAAAAGCCCAATTTATCACAACTTGATATGTCTCAAAAATTACGACTCCAAGGCTTTACAAACGAAGATAAACCCACCCTCGCTGCCACAATGCTATTTGCACTATATCCACAAGGATTCTTTCCCAAGTATTGCATCCAAGCTGTTGCAATAAACGGCAATGACCTCGAAGAGGTAGACGCCAATAACGAGGGAAGATCTGTTTTCACGCATTTTTGCATTTTGTCAAGAACCAAGAACTCGCGCAGAAATAGCAGCTGAATTTTCTGA
>CAYJGC010000013.1:5388-15018 GCA_964369725.1 uncultured Eggerthella sp. | reverse complement strand
TTGCATTTTGTCAAGAACCAAGAACTCGCGCAGAAATAGCAGCTGAATTTTCTGAAATAACAAAACGTTATTTATTTACTTATTACGTAGCACAGCTGGTTGCAGACCGAAAGCTTGAACTAAAGATACCCGACAAACCCAAAAGCAAGTACCAAGTGTATCGAAGCGTAAATGATGAACGATACTATTAAACGACTTTTACAAACAAAGCTGACATCAAACCCATCAAACCCCTTACAAAGCGGACAGCGGTAAATCATTCTCATATTACAATAGGAGTGATTTACCGCTGTCAAAAAAATACCTTAGCAGCGTGCTCATAAAAAGATTCACCTTTATGGCGCAACAAGGTTGTTGGTGCTTCACCACGACTCACGTAAACGCGTGCTATAGGGCGATTGAACTCAACAGATTCCCCATCGATCACCAAAGTAGCCCCATAAGACTTACCCATTCCCTCCAAGCCTACCTCCACAACGTCACTAGCGTCAGTCAGCAATGCTCGAGAACGCAGCGTATGAGGAGATACAGGAACTACCACCAAACCAGTAAAACTTGGTGCAACCAATGGGCCTCCTGCAGAAAGCGCATAGGCTGTTGAACCGGTAGCTGTTGAAACAACCAACCCATCACCACGCATATTAGCAATAGGTGACCCCGATATTCCTAAAGAAAAATCTATGACGCGACTTCTGCTGCCACGTGTTACCGCAACCTCATTAAAGGCAAAAAAGTTGCGTTTCGTTTCTCCCCTGCCAGGCTTTTTTTCTTCAAACTCGTTGCAGAGGCTATCATTGTCCTGACAGTTTCGCTCACCTGAATACACATCGTCTGCCCAAGGGTCAACTTCCCCCTCGCATACAACATCTATCTTTAGATTTGTTCGCTTCTCTGCAACCACATCACCCGAAAGAGCCGCTGCAACAATTGACACCACACCCTCTTCGCTCGAATTGGCCAAAAAGCCCAAATTGCCGAAGTTTATACCCAGGATAGGAATACCCGAATATCCGACGAGGCGTGCAGTTCGCAAAATAGTGCCATCTCCGCCTAGAGCAACCGCCAGATTGACGTCGCCGCACGAACTTACATCTAGATGTTCGTAGCCAGAAACACTGGCTAAATCAGATGAATCAAGTAATGTGTATTCGATTCCTTGCGATGCAAGATAGGTGGCCAAAAATAATGACGCATCAACTGCTTTAGTATTGGAATTGTTGCGCACGACGATAATGTGCATAAGGGCTCTCTTTCTAAAAACAAAGACACCTAATTATAACTGAAAGCCACAAACTCACTAAGATGCGATCAGAAAGCGCTCACAATCTCAATATTCGAACTTTCATTTTGATTATTTCATACACGGATTAGCCAAACATTCATCAGTAAGCACGTATCTAGAATTAGCAAGCAACATTTTCGAACAATAATTCAACTTCACCGCAGTCTTTATTTAGCGACATTGAGGATTTGTTATGGTAAATCTTCCATTGTTGTTCTTTAGCCCCCAATCACACATCATTTCCAGTATTGGATACAACGTTTTACCTTTTTCGGTGATTGAGTACTCCACCCTTGGTGGAATCTCACTGAACGCTTGTCTTTTTATGAGTCCGTCCGCCTCAAGTTCTTTCAGTTGATTAGTGAGAGTTTTTTGAGAAATTTGCGTAACAGACCCCATTAAATCCTTAAATCTCATTGTTCCAACATCTATAAGCATGTAAAGAATGAGTGGTTTGCATTTTCCTCCAATCATTTTTAGAGTTATTTCAATTTCTGAATTAACAGTGAACTTATTCATTAGTTACCTTTTTTTCTCTAAGCGAAAGCAATGTACCTTATTGGTATACCTGCAAATAATTATTACAATTAGTATCTCTTTAGTAGTAATTTATACTGAAATAATAAAAATGTCTATAATAGGGAGAATCAAATTGAAGAAATTAGTTGCCATAACAGGCGCAAGTTCAGGCTTTGGTAAGGCATTAGCACTGGAATTCAACAAAGCTGGATACCCGCTCTTACTGCTTGCAAGAAGGCTTGAAAAGCTTGAAGAGCTAAATTTAAATAATACTATATGCAAAAAAGTAGATGTCACCGACCGAGCAGCCTTTGAAGAAGCGGTGAGAGACGCCGAAAATATTTATGGGAAAACTGATTTATTAATAAATAATGCCGGAATTATGCTTTTAGGAAATATTGAAAATCAAGATCCCTGCGAATGGCAAAACATGCTTAATGTCAATCTTATGGGAGTCATGCATGGTATGCAAATAGTAACAAACGATATGAAAGAAAGACGGTGTGGAACAATTGTTAATCTTTCTTCACTTGCAGGCGTTAAACCTTTTGGGAATCATGCAGCATACTGTGCTTCAAAATACGGCGTAATTGGTTTATCTGAAGTTGCGCGAGGAGAATTATCTTCCCACAATGTTAGAGTTATAAGAGTCTGCCCAGGTGCTGTCGATACAGAATTACTTGGTCACACAACAAACAATGACATCATAGACGGATACAACGAATGGAAGAAAGCTACTGGAGTTGGCTCAATAACGGTAGAAGATGTTGCAAAAACCATCAGGTTTGCTTATGAGCTCCCGCAAGGAGTAAATCTTCGAGAGATACAAATCGCAGACACGAAACAAGACGCATAAAAACATATCTACGCGTGCTTAAGAAGAAATACATCGACCTGTATCCTAGTTTTTTTGTTAAATAATCCGAGGGCAATACTGTCTCGAAGGAAGTCTTGCACCCTTACATAAAGTCTAACTGCAATCATAAATAAAGTAAGCCGGTCATCCACCCGGCTTACAATTAGAAACTCTAAGCACTACTCCTCTTTTAGATGCAAGGCTGAATAAAGTTCCTCCCGCAAGCTAATAATGACCACTGCCATAAGCAACACCAGCTCGACACTAAAAATGTTTAAAGAACAGCTTTTTCTACACTTGCAATCATAAGATCCATAGCCTCAATGCCACCATCACATAAATACCAAGCAGGACCGTTGTCAAGATAAACAATCTGGTCATTTTGAAATGCGGTTGACTGCTCGACAACGGGGTTATCCATCAAATCCTGAGCCAAGGTAGCCTCATCTCCTACTGCTGCGTCTTTATCGATAACAAATACCCATTCAGGATTTATCTCAAGAAGAGCCTCGTAGGTAAACTCGTCACCATGATTAACGTTTTCATCTGCATTGAGATTCTCAAAACCCATGTCAGTTGCAATAATGCCAATACGTCCCTCATTACCTAGTGCATTAATATTGCCACCCGTAAAGAGCGTCAACAAGCAAGTTTGCCCGTCAGCTACTTCAGCAATTGCATCAATGCGCTCGCTGTAAGCATCGGAAACAGCTTTAACCTCTTCCTCCATACCAAAAATAGTAGCATGGGTATCAACATTGGCCTGCCATGCTTCAAAGAACGTAAGTCCGTTGTCATAGTCAACAAAAGAAGCGACCGTAGGAGCAATTACCACATAGTCGTCATAGTTGCCCGCAGTTCGATCTGAAGAGAAAATCACATCCGGCGCAAGGGCTGCCATCGCTTCCATATCGATTTCCTTCATTCCGCCAAGATCAACAATGCTTTCGTCATCTGCAAGATATTGAAGATGCTCAGGTACGCTGTCTTTAATCATTCCCGTAATGCGATCTTCCAATCCGAGTGACACTAAAATATCTGCGCTTGCATAACTCAAGACAGCCACAGACTGAGGATCGTAAGGAACCTCCATATCGATATACTCATTGGTACCATTAACGGCAGAAACTGTCACTGAAGTCATTTCTGCAGATTGCTGCGCGCCATCCGACTCGGCGGCCTCTTCTGGAGCAGTCGAACAACCAACTAATGCCAGCGACAACACCGCCGCAGACGCTACTGCCATAAACTTTTTCTTCATATCCCGTGTTCTCCTTATCTCGAGGGATTCCTATGTAATAGTTAGCACATTCTAACTTGTTACTATAATTTTGGCTGTAGGTTCTCTACAGCCGATAACGCTTTTTTATACCTATCTAGTAATACAGTGAAACAGGTTTTCCGTTAAGTGTCTGAATGTCAAAATCAACGCGATATAGATCCTTCAACGTCTCTTGGGTCATGATCTTTTCAACCGTATCCATGGCATAGAGCTTTCCATCCTTAAAGGCGGCGATATAGTCAGAATAATGCGAGGCAAAATTTATTTCATGCAAAACTAAAATGATAGTTTTACCCCTTTCGTCACACAAACGACGTACCAACTTCATCATCGCGGAAGAGTGATAAATATCTAAATTATTATTAGGCTCGTCGAAGAAAACAATTTCAGTGTCTTGGGCTACAATCATGGCAATATAAGCACGCTGTTGCTGCCCACCTGAAAGCTCATCAATGAAGTGATTTGCATATTCTTCTAACTCCATGTATTCGATAGCCTCATCCACCATACGATAATCTTCCTCGTTAAGTCGAGAGCCTGAATGTGGGAAACGACCAAAGCAAACCAGCTCACGCACAGTAAGCTTCATTGAAACGTTATTGGA
This sequence comes from uncultured Eggerthella sp., assembly GCA_964369725.1. Lineage (GTDB taxonomy): Bacteria > Actinomycetota > Coriobacteriia > Coriobacteriales > Eggerthellaceae > Paraeggerthella. The sequence continues at coordinate 10,475 of CAYJGC010000013.1, read as the reverse complement.
CTGTGTCAAAATTGCCATTTTTCGCGCAAGCTCAGCACTATTCCAATCAAGAATATCCTTACCTTCCAACAATATGTCTCCAGCATCACGCTTAATAAGTCTGGTAATCATATTAAGCACGGTTGACTTGCCCGCACCATTAGGACCAATAAAAGAGGTGACTTTGCCTTTAGGAATCTCAAAGGTAACCTCGTCCACAACACGCTTATTACCATAAGATTTAGATAAATTTTGTAGTTTCATTACAAAGCCCCTTTAGACTGACTAACTAATAAGTACATAAAGTAAATGCCACCAAAGAAACTAACAAACGTTGTAACTACGGCACCAAAACTAAAGACGTGCTCGACGAGAATCTGACCAAATGTCAAAACTACGATTGCAACTAAAAACGACGCAATCATGAGGTATGAATGCTTGTATGTCTTAAATGCTTCGCGAGCAATATTTGCGGTAATGAGACCGAGAAAAGATATGGGTCCTACTAGAGCTGTTGCGATAGTGATATAAAACACCACGGCAACCAAAAGACGGTTCATAGTTCGGTCATAATCAATACCTAAATTAATAGCTTGAGTTCTTCCCAAAGTAAACGCGTCGAGCAAAAGAAGATCTTTTCTAAAGATGATAATCGTAAGTATCATCAACGCACCGGCAATAATAAAAATCTCTGTATTGACGTGATCAAAACCAGCCACCAACGACGTCATCAGCACTTCATAATTATTTGGATCCAAAAGACGCGCCATGGTGTCTGAAATGCTCGAAAACAGCGTTGCCATAACGGTGCCCGCCAACAAAACGTACAAAATATTGTAGTTTGTTTTTCTCAGAAGGAACCCATAGACTAACGAGCCGATTAATCCCATTACTGCCACATCAAGCACAAAGGCGACACTTGCGTTTGACACAAAAATACTCGATGCGCCCAAAGCAAACATCAACGTTGTGTGTACGAGAATATAGAGAGCATTCATCCCTAAAAGACAGGGTGTAACTATTCGATTATGAATAATGGACTGAAACACAATAGATGCAGTTCCAATACAAAATGCAGCCATCACAATAGCAAGCATTTTTGTCCCACGCAATTTAAGCGTGTATTCCACAATGCGTGCATCAATAAAAATCGTCATGTACAAGATGCACAAAATAGCCGCCACTAAAACAAACGCACCTAATCTCAGTTGAATATTCCCTCTGTGAGCAAAAGCGCTTGCAACGAATGAACCCTTCGATTTTTCTTGTGGCTGCGCCTGCGACGAAGCGTCAACAATGCGAGAATTCATGTCTACACACCCGACCCTTCTTCGTTTTTCTTGAGAGCAAATTTTTCCCGCTTCTTCTTTGTCTTATTGAGCGTTATGCGCTGATAAAGAAGTGCAAGAAATACGATACTACCGATAACGCCTGTAGCAAGATTTACGGGAAGCTCATAAGGCGCTATAACAACACGACACAAAATATCGCAAACAAGGACAAACAAGATGCCAAACAAAATTACATCCAGCATGCTTCCACGAATTTTGTCGCCACGAAACATTGCAACCACATTAGGAACAATAAGACCCAGGTACGAGATGGTTCCCACCGTAACAACTACTGAAGCTGTCAGCATAGCCGCAACAGATAAACCGAAAAACATAATGAGCTGATAGTTAACCCCGAGACTCGAGGAAAGATTCTCTCCAAGACCCACAATATTGAAATGGTTCGCGTACAGATAAGCAATAATAAGCATAGGGATTACCAGAAATACAATCTCATAGTCACCGCGCATAATCAGGGCAAAGCTTCCTACAAAGGTACTTTGTAGCCCCTGATTAACTTCGTAATACAAGGCAAAATGAGTAGTGACTGACCCAATAATCAAGCTAAGCGTAATGCCAATCAAGGGCACCATTACTACATCTTTAAACTTAATCTTTTGAATAAAATATATGAAAATCCAGGTTCCAACAAGAGAACAAACAAACGCCAACAATGTGCGCTCTAGCAACGTGGCATTGGTAAACACTACCAACGAAAGCATCACGCCAAACTGTGCTGAAGCGATGGTTGAGCTGGTAGATGGAGACACGAATTTGTTTGCACAAAGATTTTGCATCAACAAACCTGCCACGCTCATCCCAGCACCTGTACAGATAATTGCCAACAATCGCGGCACGCGAGACTCTATCATAAGCAACAAGGCAAGATGGTCTCGCGCAAAAACATCTTGCAACGTCAAACCTGCTGCACCGATCAAAAGCGAGGCAAACGACAATATGACAATGGCCACTATCATCAAAATACTTGGCCATATCACTTTTCTCTGTGTACTAATTTTTCTATCCCCTTACCAATAACGCATCTTATACATCTTGCACTTACCTGCATCCTATCTTTATCAATTACCACAGGCGCAATTGCTACTAGTTTCTAAAGTGCCCCTGCTTTTTGTCTCGAAAGCATGATTTGTTACCTTAATGCAACTTTTAATGTTATGCAAGGAAAACTTTTTACATTTCCCTTAAACGGTTACTTAAGATAAGATGACCCTGTCAACTGTGGTAAAAATTCTCAAACAAAAGTAATGAACCGCCTGTCTTTCGAAATCCTTATTAAGCGCTCAAAGGAGGATCTGTGCTCACTCCCGACACTGTCTATAACAACTCCGTAGAACAAATTTTTATCCCAGAATCCGCAACACAAGCGCTGAGTATTTTAGAATCTGCTGGGTTTGAGGCATGGGTAGTAGGTGGCTATGTTCGCGATGCGCTTCTTGACAAACAAGGAACTGATATTGATATTGCCACATCGGCTCGGTGGCAAGAAGCACAGCATCTTTTTGAAGAAAACGGATATCGTACTCGTGAGACAGGCGTTGCTCATGGAACCATTACGGTACTCATAGAAAACTCTTCTTTTGAGGTTACCACCTATCGTCATGATGGAACATATCTTGATGCACGGCACCCCCAAGAAGTCACGTTTGTCCGCTCGATTGAAGAAGACCTGGCGCGACGCGATTTCACCATCAACGCCCTGGCATACCATCCCCAAAGAGGCATCCTCGACTGCTTTGGCGGCATGCACGACCTACAAACCAAAACTCTTCGGACGGTAGGCAATTCGGCTAAGCGCTTTAGTGAAGACGCCTTACGGATTCTTCGCGGATGCCGCTTCGTTTCTCAACTAGGATTTTCTTTGGAAGAAGAAACTATGTACCAGATGCTTTCGCATAAATATCTTTTGTCGCGCATTTCAGCAGAACGTATTACCCACGAATTGGAACTGCTCCTTTTAGGTGAATACGTTAAAAAAAGTCTCCTTGAAACAGTTGATATTCTTGCGGCAGTCATGCCAGAACTTGTTGCTTGCAAAGATTTCGATCAACGTACCCCCTATCATCGGTACGACGTGTTAGAACATACTGCAATCACGGTAAACGAAACACCTTCCTATCCTTTAGTACGCTGGTCGGCGCTTTTTCATGATTTAGGAAAACCCGCATCTTTTTTTATCGACAAAAAGGATATCGGTCACTTTTATGGCCACGCTGCCATAAGCATACATCTTGCGCGTAGCATTATGGCTCGATTGCGCCTAGCGCCTTCTTTTTGCACTAAGGTGTGCACTCTTGTGGAACTTCATGACGAAACGATTGAGCCTACCTCAAAAGGCGTTAAGCGAATGCTTGCTCGATTAGGCGGTGATGTTGAACTATTCAACGCCCTATGTGACCTCAAGCAAGCCGATGCCGCCGCACAAGCTCCCCAATGCGCTTATCGCATTGGAGCAATTGAAGAACTAAAGTGTATCCTCAATAATATCTTGAAAGCTGATGAAGCGTTTTCTCTCAATAAACTTGCAATCAACGGCAATCAAGTGATGGAACTTGGCATACCTGCAGGACCTGAAGTAGGGCAAGTTTTACGGGCGGCACTTAATGCCGTTATAGATGAAGCAATCCCCAACGAATATAAAGCTCTTAACAACTTTGTCAAAACCTGGAGCAAAGGCAACAGTGCCCCGACAGATAAAGCAGATGAACCCAACAACCAATTAAAAACCATACCTTAAACAACAAACGTGCAACCATGACATAACGTCTGAAGCTTACCAAAGAACTCTACTTCTGCTCTTTTTATACTTACAAGGCGGACCCCACCTGAAAGAAGGAGCTATGACCTCTCTAAGCATTAAGATTACTCTCAATGGACCTTATATCGTTACGGGAAGCATCCCTTTACTACAGCAGTGCATTATACAAACGAAGAATTGTCGTGAGTACCGAACAACCAAAACATTCCCTATCCAGGAATCATATGCGCTATGCCGTTGCGGCAAGACAAAGACACCGCCTTTTTGCGATGGACACCACAAAAAGGTAAACTTTGACGGAACCGAAACTGCATCGCACGAGTTATTTGAAGAGCGAGCCGACATTGTTCCTGGTCCCGGCGTTACTCTCTTTGATGACGGACGATGCGCCTATGCGCGCTTTTGCCATCGTAACAACAGTGAGGTATGGACTCTCACCGATTACTCAGACGATACCCACACCAAACAAGAAGCAATCAAGGCTTCTTCCGATTGTCCTGCTGGGCGCTTGGTTCATGTCGATTCTCAGGATGCAACGGTGTATGAGCCACTGCTGTCACCTGCAATTTCTTTGCTGGAAGATACAGAAATGGGCGTCAGCGGTCCACTGTTTGTTCAGGGAGCAATTCCCTTAGTAGGTTCTGACGGAGAACACTACGAGCTACGCAATCGCTACACACTTTGTCGCTGCGGGGGTTCTCAGGATATGCCGTTTTGCGATGCAATGCATATAAACCTTGCGTACCATGACGGCTTAGCGCTCGAAAAATAAAGCGCTCAGCGTGGCGCACGAAAGCGGGAGCTACTATCCACACATATCAGCAATAATCGACTAAACCGTTGCTATGCAACGCAAAAATAGGTCGTGTTCAACCTGACGATAAAACACCGTGCCTTATTCACCCAATGACCTCAAATTCGTTTGGTATTTCTTTTTTGCCAACCCAAGCAATTTATAGTGTCCTACATGATGGGCATCGCTCGCAATATAGCTATATAAC
>CAYJGC010000013.1:0-5288 GCA_964369725.1 uncultured Eggerthella sp. | reverse complement strand
AAGCAATTTATAGTGTCCTACATGATGGGCATCGCTCGCAATATAGCTATATAACCCCTCTTTAAGCAGACGATTTGCCGTCTTTCTCACAATCCCAAATCGTCCATCAGACAAAAAGTTTGCTGATGCTTGCAACCTGCAACCTGAATCGACAAGATTATAAGCAATTTTTCTGTCGTTTTGGATAGCTCTATATCTTTCCGGGTGCGCAATTATGACCTTATATCCCTTGCTTTGAATTTCAAAGATGGTGCGCTCATAAGCCTTGAAATCAACAGGATGCGCTTTTGTGGGAAATTCAAGCAAAATCTCATTTGAGTTTTCAAAAGCAAGTCGATCAAGCCACCCCATTCCTAATTCCATTAGTTTTGGGTAATAGATCTCGAATCCCATTGAAATGCAAAAATTACCAGCGTGTGCCTTAAGCAAACTAAACGCATTACACATTTCATCATAATCAAAGTACGGGTCACGACAATGCGGCGTACAGACTATCGAAGTAATACCTACCGCTTGAGCAGCCTCCAGCATTGCCAAGGACTCATCTAAAGAGCTTGCGCCGTCATCAACCAGAGGAAGAATATGGCAGTGCACGTCTCTCATATGATCTTCCCATCTCTTTAAGCGCCTACCCTGCAACACAAGATTGACATTCTAGTGTAACTGTTGTCGTACCAAAAACAACAAAAACACGCAAGCCATTCTTGTCGCTTTGAAACAAATCGGCTAAACCTCGTATCATGCCTTACAAACGCTTACCACTCTGGTCATAGTAAGCGTAGTAATACTCCGCTCCCACCCCTTCACAGAACGTGGCGCAAAGACCAAGAATGTTTGCATTGGCTTTTTTCAACTGCTCAAACGCGCTAAGCAGTGCGGTCCGCTTTACCTCTCCTGGCTTGACCACCATAATGACGCCATCAATCATGGTAGATAAGATGGCAGCATCAACAAACGTTCCTACCGGGGGTGTATCAAAAATTACATAGTCGTAGCGCGTTGCAAGAAGAGCAACAAGCTTACGGTACCGCTTAGAAGAAATAACATCGGCTGGATTAGGAATACTAGGTTCCGAATCCAAAAAATACAAGTTTTGAGTATCTGCTGGAACCACTGCTCGATACAAAGAAACTTCTTCGGTTAAGACCGCATAAATACCTGCCGGTGCACGAAGGTTGAGTGCACTCGCAAGAGACCGATGACGCATGTCCGCCTCTACCAATAAGACAGTTTTTTCCGAAGTCGCAATTGCACGTGCCAGCTCAATCGACGTGGTAGATTTGCCTTCATTAGGAATTGAACTAGTAAAGGCTATGGTCTTAATCGGATTATCGGGCGACATAAATCGGATGTTTGCATAGAGTGTTTTAGCGGCATTTTGAACTTCAAGACTATTAGAAAAAGAATTCTTTTTTATCATGTAGCAACCTCTTAACTTTTAATCTCAGGGATATGTCCGATAGCGGGTATGCCCAATAGTTTTTCCGCCTCTTCCACGCTGCGAACCCGTGTGTTAACTACATCAAGAAGCACTGCGGCCGCTACTACAAGAAAAATTCCAGAAACAAAAGCCACTGCAGTATACATGACACGCGGAGGCCCCGAAGGACTTGCAGGTGCCTTGGCTTCGTCCACAATATTTATGCTCTTTACACCCATGACCTCTTGCGCCACCGTTGACAACACTACCGCAATCTCATTTGCAACAAGTGGAACCGCATCTGCTCTTTGCGATGTTACTGAAATATCTATAACACGCGTACTCGTAGATGAAGCGATTGAAATCTCATAACCCTCAAGTGAACTCATACCAAACGATTCCGCCACCAAATCTCTTACTGTATCCGATTCTGCTAGCTCTGCAATATCGTTTGCAATCAGTTGAGATGCCGTAAGATCCGTATAGGTGCTTGTATTTTCTTCGGCCTCACTTAACACATACACGGAAACCGTTGCCGTGTACTGATTAGGAAACAATCCCCAGCTCACCCCGGCAGCAGCAAGCGCAAAAATAAGCGGTGTTGCTATTACAAAGACTATATGCTTACGCATAAGCTTAAACAATTCCAATAAAGTCATATCATCTCTCTCTTGAAGTAAGCTTTTTACTCCATCAAATTATTCTTGCTTTTCTCCTGAAAAACAAGTAATCGACGACACACGGTTAATCAATGGTGAAAATCTCCTTCGCTTTCGATTGTGCCTGTCCACTCAAGCTTTAGCACGAAAATGTCCCTAGCCAAAATTTAGTCTAGCATACTAGCAATTATCTAGAACAATAACAGCTATACAAAAAAAATTCTATGGAGATTCCTGCATAATCAATGCGTTTTCAGTGATTTTTAAGACATCTTGATAAAAAGTAGTCATACTTCGCAGTCGCTTTACACGAAATTCTTTCTCGTTTCTTTTTTATACTCGGGATGCCAACGGCTTACCCAGTGAGATGCCCTGCTAGTTTTGCTAGGTTCGCTAAACGGATTGAGATAAGCGGCTCGAGTCAAGCGCAAGCACGCCGCAGGAGCGGGTGCGAACAAGACAGCGCATCGAGTCGTCCTTCAAGGGCTTTCTTTGCGCAACAGCAAAGCTGCGTACAGAAAGCGCACGAAGAGAAACGGAAACGAATAATGACTAAATTTACCGACCTCGGTCTATCGAGTGGGGCACTAAGCGCAATTGAGCGCCTGGGATATGAGAATCCTACGCCCGTCCAAGAACAAGCAATTCCTCATATTTTAGAAGGACGCGACATCATTGCAGCCGCCTCTACCGGAACCGGCAAAACAGCTGCGTTTTTGTTGCCCTTACTCTCGATACTTCCCCGCGTTAAGGGACGCAACCGCGCACCACGTGTTTTGGTAGTAAGTCCAACGCGCGAACTTGCGCAACAAATTGCACGTACCTGCATGCAAATATCACGCAAAACAGGACACTTCACCACTACGGTATTTGGTGGCACGCCTTACGGACCTCAAATCAAAGAGCTGCGCGGGGGCACCGACATCCTCATTGCAACTCCTGGGCGTCTTAACGACCTCATGGATCGTGGCGTAGTAGACTTAAGCATGATTAATGCTTTAGTGCTTGACGAAGCTGACCGTATGTTAGATATGGGTTTTTTGCCTGCCGTTACTACTATCGTAGATCAAACACCCGAAACGCGCCAAACGCTACTCTTTTCTGCAACCATCGACCAATCAATTCAAAAAAACTTAGGGTCACTGTTAAAGGATCCTGCTGTAGTTGAGATTGCACGCAATGGTGAAACAGCAAAAACGGTTGAGCAATACATGATGCCTATCCCCAACCATCTCAAGCCGGAATTGCTTGCAGCGGTTCTTGAAGAAAAAGGATCTGACCGCGTAATCGTGTTTGCACGCACCAAATTTCGCACCGAAGATTGTGCAGAGGATTTGCGTCGCGCAGGCTATAGCGCAGAATCCATTCACTCCGACAAGTCACAAGGTCAACGCCGTCGTGCGCTTGACAATTTCCGCCGAGGAAAGACCTCTATTCTGGTTGCAACTGATGTCTTAGCACGCGGTATCGACGTGCCCGATGTTGATCATGTTATCAATTTTGACTTACCCGACATGTCTGAAGACTACGTGCATCGCATAGGCCGTACGGGTCGCGCGGGAGAGCAAGGCTATGCTATTTCTTTCGTCACACGTGAATCACGCCGGACGCTACGCGATATCGAAAAACTCATCGATAAAGAAATTCCTTTTATGGGTCTTGAGAACTACGAACTTGACCCAACCATGCTTGATAAACCTAAAAAAGGCTCCAGTCGACGTGGTTCAAACGCTGGCAAAGGCAAAGGATCAAAGCGCGACAACAACCAGGGAGGTAATCGAGGCAGATCTGACGCACGCAGCAACAAGCGTTCTGAAGGCAGTCGCAACGAGCGTAGTGGCGAGCGCAGAGAATTTGGCAACCGCCCTTCAAAGCGAGTTGAAGGTGAACGCGAAGGACGAGACAATGGCAAATATGGCAAACGCAACAAAGATTCGCAGGCAACTTTCGAAAACAAGCGCGAAAAGAGCGACCGCTTTACGAGCGATTCTCACGACAATCGCAGCAATCGAACTAGCGGCAACCTCAGTAAACGCAACGAAAGCGCAGAAAAACGCGCCCAAAGCACTCGCCCTGATAATAATCGCCGCAAAGAACAAAGTGCACCAGAAGGAGATTTCCGCCCTGGTCGCTCAAATCGCAAGCGCAAAACCGCTGAAGGCGGCTTCGGAAACAGCTCAAGCCAGAATGGCCAAAAGCGCAGCTATGCAGATAGGAAACCTTCTGGGAAATCAAGCAACTACTCAAGTGCAGCAAAGCGCGTAAGCTCCGCGAAACCTTCAGACAGACAAACCGAAACAAAACCAAAAAAGCAACGTAGCAAGAACAAACCCAGCAACTACAATTACTCAAAATTTGAGTAAGGCCAACGCTTACAAGCCTGAAGATTTATAAAACAAACCAAATGGAATGGCTCTGGTGCAATACCGAAGCCATTCCATGAAAGACGTTTAAGAACTTTATCAAACCATCCAAATTTTGGGGTCTAGCTCATTCAGGTAAGGAGTGTTTTGCTTTCTGCCTGACTTCTTCAAGGTACATCTTTGCAATGCATCCTATAGCTTTGACTTGTAGCGACCAAGAATAAAGGCAACAATATAATACACAGGAACACTTGCAGAAATGAGAGTCAAAATGTCACTCACTCTCATAAATCCAACCATACAAAAGGCAATAAGCGCGAGAAGGAAATAGGGGAATCTCATAAGACGCTCTCCCTTTTCGGTTGGAATTTTTCGCAACTTTTGCTTGCCTTTTAAATAAAGGCAAGCCTGCAACCTAAAGTTGGCAAAACTCGTCACGAGTACTCTTCCTTTGATTGCAAAAAAGGGTGCCTAGTGTCCTAAACGGAGCACGAGATGCCCTTAAGTGTACCGCATATAATGTCAGGGCTACTTCTATCCCTTGTTAAGATTGCTTGCTACAGCACCTTCTACAACATTAAAACCATCTGCTAGAGAGCTTGGGGCAAGCAAGATGCCTTTTGAGTCTTTTGCGCCCTCATAAGCGAGATTCATGGCCCTTAGCTTCATTGCGCGGGGGTTGCGATCATATACATCGGCTGCCTCAACAAACATTTCTGAAATCTCTTTTTCTACCTCAGCCAAAATAATACGCGCATTACGCTCGCGCTCAGCCTGAGCCTCTTTCGAAAGTGCATTTTGCAACTCATGTGGAATCATGATGTCACGAATCTCTACCGACAAAAC
>CAYJGC010000012.1:0-36683 GCA_964369725.1 uncultured Eggerthella sp. | reverse complement strand
CTTTTTATTAGTGCCGCGTAGGGGTTAGCTTTGCTAATAAATTATGCGCCCTATTGCTTTTGCTCGCAAAAGCACGGTTCTCGTTCGCCAAAACGCCGCACCTAGGCTTGCAAGATTGCTGAGCATCAAGCAATATTCCGATGTAGCGATAATACAACGTATTGCAAAAAAAGAAAAGAGCTGCTTTATAGAGTAATATAGGAAAAAAATAGAAAAATATGCAATTGCAGTGTATAGTAACTTAAAAAAATCATACAATTATGCAAAAAATCAAGACGATAATCTTTTTTAAGAATACGCGGACGCTTTTTATTGTGAAATCAAAGCGCTTTTCAATTTGCTTTATTACGCTAGACGGATAGTTTTGTCTCTAGGCGAAAACACGCTGTTCTGGTAAAGTGGTGTGGTTAATGTGGTTTTATTGTTTATGTATGAAAGGGGTAAGTATGAGCTCGACTATTGGTCAAAAGTTCAAAAACGTTGGTCCTGGCGCGTTGGTTGCTGCAGGTTTCATCGGTCCCGGCACGGTTACTACGTGTACGGTTTCTGGTGCTAACTATGGCTACACCATGCTATGGGCACTGGTGTTTGCTACCGTTGCTACCATCATCTTCCAAGAGATGGCATCACGTGTAGGCATTGTTTCTCAAAAAGGTTTGGGTGAAAACATCCGCGATCGTATTTCTAATCCAGCATTGAAGTGGATTGCTATCGTAGTTGTTATCATCGCTATTTTCATAGGCAATATTGCGTATGAAACAGGCAACATCACGGGCGGTATATTGGGTATTCAGGCAGTCTTGCCTGATATTTCGATAATTCCTATTGTTATTGTTTTGGGAATTCTCGCTTTTGCTGCCATGTGGGTTGGATCTTACAAGCTTGTTGAGATAATTCTTACGGGCATTGTTGTATTCATGGGTGTTGTGTTTTTGGTTACGGCGCTCGCATCAAGCCCTGACTGGGGTGCCGTTGTTTCTGGCATGTTTGTACCTACTCTTCCCTCAACGGAGCAAACGGGTGGCGTATCGCCAATTTTGGTAGCAGTAGGATTGATTGGTACTACTATTGTTCCTTACAACTTGTTCTTGCACGCATCAGGTGCATCTGAGCGCTTTAAGGATCCTGAGCAAATTTCTGACGCTCGCTTTGACACGGTGTTGTCAATTGGTTTAGGCGGCATCATTTCTATGGCTATCCTTATTTGTGCAGCTGCTAACATCTATGGAACTGATGTAACGGTAGCAAACGGTAAAGACATGGCTTTGGCTCTTGAGCCTTTGCTAGGTTCATGGGCAACATGGATGATAGGTCTGGGACTTTTGGCCGCAGGCTTTTCAAGCGCTATTACGGCATCATTCTCTGCGGCATACGCTGTTAACGGCGTATTGGGCTTGAAGAAGTCAATCAAAGACATTCAGTTTAAGGTTATCTGGATGATTGTTTTGGCTGCTGGTTGTATTATGGCAATTGTTTTGGGCTCAAGTCCTACGCAGCTCATTTTGGTTGCGCAGGCAGCTAATGCAATCCTTCTTCCGGTTATGGCATTCTTTGTGCTTTATTGTGCTAACGGAAAAGATTTGGGTGAATGGAAGAACCATGCTTTTGCCAATATTGCAGGTATAGTGATTATTGTTATAACCTTGTTTATTTGTTATCGCAACATGTCAAGCTTTATTGCCTCGGTTGAAAAACTTATTGGTTTGTAGTCGAGCGTTTCGTTTAAGACTTACATAGCTAAACACACATGCCCCGTCAAGAGGAATGTGTGTTTAGTCTTTTTTCTGGTGAAGTACGTCAAACAGCTCTTGTCTATTATGAACATCAAGCTTTTCGTAAATATGTTTTACGTGAGTTTTAACCGTTGAAGGTGCAATGTAGAGCTCTTTTGCGCCCACCGTGCTGGTGGGCGCATTTTTATTCGAATAGTTCTCTTCCAGAGGTTGTTCTTAAACCGTTCACGGCTCTAATGAACAGTTGAGCATTCATGAGAGAAAACGTTTACCAATAGGTACTATCGAAGAGCAGAGTAATAGCGTAATATACGCTATTGGTGGAAATCCCCCTATATTAAATAAGGCGACATATACATTCGAGAAAGAAGAGAGGAGATTTCATGCGCATTGGTATACCTAAAGAGCCCTTCGCGGGCCAAACACTCGTGGCGGCGTCGCCCGATACGGTTACTAAGCTAATTAAGCTGGGTTACGATGTCTGTGTGGAAAAGGGAGCAGGTGTAGGCGCTAGCTATTATGATGATCAATACGCTGCAACAGGGGCAGAACTTGTAGACAAGGCTTCTGCTTGGGGTAGCGATATAGTAGTGTGTCTTGATACGCCTCCTTCCGAAGAGCTAGCGCTTATTCGCAAGGGTGCAGTATTGATTTCACGTATCAATCCTGGTGCAAATGTAGAGGTTGTTGATACGTTCCGCGACATGGGCATCACCGCGCTTGCGATGGATATGGTTCCTCGTATTTCACGCGCTCAGGCTCTTGATGTACGTTCTTCGATGGCAAATATTGGCGGTTATCGCGCGGTCATCGAGGCGGCAAGTGCTTTTGGCCGTTTGTTCACGGGACAAGTTACCGCAGCGGGTAAAGTTCCACCTGCAAAGGTTTACATCATTGGTGTTGGTGTTGCAGGCTTGGCTTCTATTGGTACAGCAAATTCCATGGGAGCTATTGTGTCCGCAACCGACGTGCGTCCTGAGGTGGCAGACCAGGTTGAATCTTTGGGTGGTACGTTTGTTGAGATTCCGGTAAAGCAGGAATCAGCAGATGGTTATGCGCGCGAAATGACCGAAGATCAGAAAAAGCTTGTTTTGGAGGTATACAAAGAACAAGCTGCTAAGAATGACATTGTTATTACAACGGCTCAAATCCCGGGTCGTCCTTCGCCATTGCTTTTGACTGAAGAAGCAGTTGCTGGCATGAAGCCAGGTTCTGTCATTGTTGATATGGGTGCATCCGAGCAGGGCAGCAACTGTGCCCTCACTAAGCCGGGTGAGATCATTCAAACAGACAACGGCGTGACTATTATTGGTTATGCTGACTTGCCAGGGCGTTTGCCTGGCCAAGCTTCACAGCTTTACGGCCAAAATGTAGTAAATTTCTTTAAGTTAACTACTCCTCAAAAAGATGGCGAAGTGGTGCTGGATCAAGAGGATGAAATCGTTCGCGGCATTACGGTTACGCTTGATGGTGACATTATGTGGCCTCCTCCACCTGTAAAGGTTTCAGCAGCCCCCGCAGCTCCTGCAGTTGCACCTGTTGAGGCTGCTCCGGAAGTTGAAAAAACATCTCTGCAAAAGCACTGGTGGAAAGCGCTTATTGCGGTGCTCGGCCTTGCTCTTATTTGGGCTGCTCCTGCTGATATGGCGGGTCACTTTATCGTGTTTGAACTTGCGGTCGTGGTTGGTTTTTATGTAATCACTAATGTTACTCATGCTTTGCATACGCCTTTGATGTCGGTGACGAATGCAATTTCGGGCATCATTATTGTTGGAGCCGTGTTGCTTATTGGGTCAAGTAATATGGTGGTTGCAGCGTTGTCGTTTATTGCAATGGTTATTGCAGCTATCAACATTTTTGGCGGATTTTTGGTTACCCATCGTATGTTGGGCATGTTCCAAAGGAGCTCTGACGAATGAACGAAGGAATTATGTTAATAGTCACAGAGACAACCGTGTACGGTGCGGCATCGGGGCTAATTGATTCAGTAACGCGCTTTCAGTCGGTTGCTTATATTTTGGCAGCATTGTTGTTTATCTTAGCGCTTGCCGGCCTTTCGCGCCAAAAGACGGCGCTACGTGGAAATAAGCTGGGCGTTGCGGGCATGGCTGTCGCGTTGATTGCAACAATCGCCGCTGCCGTGGCAAACGATACTGAGGGCGTAGCACTTACGGTAGGTTTAATTATTGCTGCATTGGCAATAGGCGCTGCAATTGGTATCTGGAAAGCAAAAAGTGTTCAAATGACGGGCATGCCTGAATTGGTGGCCATCCTTCATTCGTTTGTTGGTGCGGCTGCTGTTTTGGTTGGTATTAATTCCTTCATTATGGAACCAGGTATGATTTCGCCCGAAAACGCATTTCATATGGGCGAAGTGGGACTAGCTATCTTTATTGGTGCGGTTACTTTGACCGGTTCAATCGTGGCCTACTTGAAGCTTTCTGCTAAGATTTCTGGCAAGCCTCTCACGCTGCCCGGTCGCAATATGATTAACTTAGGAATCATCGTGGTATGCCTCCTTCTTATTGTGTGGCTCATTAATACACAGGGGGTTTCAGAAGGAATTATGCCTATTGCTATCCTTACGGTACTGTCGCTTGTTTTGGGAGCGCACTTGGTATTGGCTATTGGTGGCGGCGATATGCCTGTTGTGGTTTCAATGCTCAATTCATATTCTGGTTGGGCAGCTGCCATGGCTGGTTTTACCTTAGGAAACGACTTGCTCATTATCACGGGTGCATTGGTTGGATCTTCCGGTGCCTATCTCTCTTACATTATGTGCCAAGGCATGAATCGTTCATTTGCTTCGGTTATTCTCGGTGGATTTGGTGGCGATTCCGCTCCTTCTGCAAGCGGCGAAGCACGTGATTACGGCACTCATACGGAGGCTTCTCCTGAAGAGGTTGCCCAGATGCTTAAAGAGGCAAATTCGGTTGTGATTACACCAGGTTACGGCATGGCTGTTGCTCAAGCTCAGTTCCCTGTAGCAGAAATGACACGTAAGCTCATAGATCGCGGCGTGGACGTTAAGTTTGCTATCCATCCTGTAGCTGGGCGTATGCCTGGCCATATGAATGTATTGCTGGCAGAAGCTAAGGTTCCTTATGACAACGTGTTGGAAATGGATGAAATTAACGACGATTTGGCAGATGTGGACGTAGTGCTGGTTATTGGTGCAAACGATACCGTAAACCCTGCCGCAGAAACTGAACCCGATTCTCCCATTGCAGGCATGCCTGTTTTACGCGTATGGGATGCAGGTAAAGTTATTGTATCTAAGCGTTCAATGGGTAATGCGGGTTATGCAGGTGTGCAAAATCCCCTGTTCTTTAATGATAATACCGACATGCTTTTGGGTGACGCTAAGGCGTCGGTGGATGCTATCAACGCTCATCTGTAAGACATGATGCAGATTGTTGGGTCGAGAGTGACTCGAGTTCTTTGATCTGTTTCATTAAGGCATAGTAAATAAAAAGAAAGGGTAGCGAGGAGGCTCGCCGCCCTTTCTTTTTTGGTCAATACGCCTGTTGATTGTGGTGCGCTCGGGCTTATAGGCGGTGTGCGGTTTCCATGCGGTCTGGACGGTGAGCGTTTACTTTTGCTGGCTGCATGCGCAAAGGCTTATAGGCCTGTAGATGCATCGAATATCACACGCCGCGCGCAAGGCTACGTTGTAATGCAAGCGGTAGGATGAAGCTATACCCTTATCCCTAACGATATGACTATTCAGGCTTAATTGCCACATGAACAGCAGCAATACCTCCAGTATAATTTTTCCAAGTCACCTTGGTAAAGCCTGCTTCTTCCATCATCTTCGCTAAGCCTTCTTGGTCAGGAAAGGCTTTGATAGAATGCGAAAGGTACACAAAACCGCTGCGATCGCCCGTGATGAGGCCTCCCCAAAAGGGTATTATGTGGCGCAGGTAAAATCCGTACAGAGCACGCCATAATCCATTAGGAGGAGTTGAGAACTCAAGGCAAACTAGTTGCCCACCTGGCTTAAGTACACGATACATTTCTGAGAGAGCCTGGTCGCGTTTGGGCATATTGCGGATACCATATGCCATAGTCACAACGCTATAACTATTGTCCGCATAGGGAATAGCTTGTGCGTCAACTACTTCAAAATCCACGGGCACACCGTTTGCTTTACCAGCTTGGTAATGAGCGCGCGCAACATCAAGCATTTCATCAACAAGGTCAGTGCATTGAATGTGACGAGGGCGTTTTGCTTTCGCCACGGTAAACGTCACATCGCCCGTTCCTCCTGCAATATCGAGCACGTCTGCATCAGGGCCGATGCTTGCTTGTTTCATCATGCCTCGAAGCCAGGCTTTGTAGGTGCCAAAGCTAGAAACAGCATTGAAGCGCTCATATTTCTTTGCAATAGTTGAGAAAATGTCTTTCACGCGTTCCGACGAAAGCTCTGCGGGGGCTTCTTGCCCGGTAGCGGTATCGATGCTCACTAGTGATACTCCCTTAGTGTAGTAAATCTTGTTCGATGCGAAGTATACGCTACTTGTCTTCGCGCAATGAGTAGTTTCGGTAAGAAGCAAAGGAATTGCTTCATATTATTTCAAATATCTTGTCAAACGCGTATAATCTTTCGGACAAAATTAGTAAAGGAGCCTCCGTGTGCAGCGATCCTGTTTTCAAGCAAGAGCAACAACACCTCATCAAGACTCATGAAACTCTGCGTTTTATGGGAGATAGTTTAGTTGAAAAAATGAAAAAAAGCAGCTTGGATGCCGCTGCGGACAAGCTTGCCATGTGTGAAGAGGTTGCTCCAAATTTTGCCAGCTACAGCGATGCTATGGAAACTTACGCTGACTACGCAACAATTAATCGCGTTATTGATGCTTATAATATGACGCAAAGTGTTGATGCTGAAAAACTCCGGAGCATCCAACTTTTGTTAAAGCAGCCTTATTTTGCGAAAATAGTATTGCAATTCAAGTCAAATGAAGACCCGAAAGAGCTTTATATTGGAGCAGCGGGCGTTTCTGATGATTTGTGCCGCCGCATGGTGGTTGATTGGCGTTCTCCTGTCGCCGAGGTGTACTACAATCAAGAAAACGGTGCCACATCGTATCAGGCAAATGACCGCACTATTAACGTAGACTTAAAGCTGCGTCGCCAATTTGACATCACTAAAGACACGCTCAATGCCTATTTTGATACGACGGTTGCTATTCAGGATTCCTTACTGCTAGCTTCGCTTTCAAAACAGCGAACAGCGCACATGAAGGCAATTACTTCGACCATCCAAAAAGAGCAAAATGCCGTTATTCGGCATAGGGATGTACCGACGCTTCTTGTGCGGGGCATTGCGGGAAGCGGCAAGACGTCGGTACTGATGCAGCGCATAGCGTATCTTTTTTATCAACAGCGTGAAACGCTTGACCCCAGTGAGGTTTTTCTCGTTACGCCAAATCCCGTCTTTGCTCACTATATTGACTCGGTCTTGCCTGAAATGGGGGAGAGAAATCCCCAGAGCATCACTTGGGTGCAGTTTTTGAAGCAACTCATGCCGCCTGATCGCACTGGTGGCAAATCAGAGGCGCCCGTGGAAACGTTGCAGCACATTGACCAGGTGGCACAAACATTCGTCTTTGAAGACCACGATTTTAAAGAAGTGTGCGTGGGTGACGTACGTTTTCTTTCAGTGTCGCAAATTAGGCAGGTTGCTGCAAAGTATAAAAAAATTCAAGAGGGAATTCGTCGGGTCGTTCTTATGCGTGAAGAGTTGATAAAGCGCGTGAAAAGCCGTCTTAAGAGTATGGCGGTACACGATGACATTTTTGACGAAGTGTCTGTGCTTACGTCCGAAGAGCAACTGCGATTTTTCCATGAGACCTTTAATCCGTATGACGAAGAAGAGGTTCGGGCCTATGCGCAGCGCTACGTAGAGAAGCGTTACGAAAACGCTCTGCAAGCGGTGGAAAATGATGATTGGATTCGCGTTGATAGAATAGGTGCACGTTTATTGGGAAGCGATAATTTAAAGCCGGTAGAATGGCTCTATCTTAAGATGGCTCTTACGGGGTTGGGAAATCCTCATGCTAAGTACGTCATGATTGATGAGGTGCAAGATTATACCCAAGCTCAACTTATGGTGCTTGCACGGTATTTTCGTCGTGCTCGCTTCTTGTTGTTAGGAGATGAAAATCAAGCTATTTCAGAGGGTACGGCAACTTTTGACCAAGCAAAACAGATTTTTTCATGTATGTGCGGTCAAGTAGAGGAATGCGATCTCATGACAAGCTACCGCTCAACTCCTGAAATTACAGAAAAGTTTGCGAGCCTTATGGCGCCTGATAAGCGCGCACGTGTGTCGTCTGTCCGTCAGTCAGATGAGGAGCCTCAAATGCGGATATTTGAGTCGCTCAAACAGCGAGATGAAGCATTGGGTAGCATTATTGAAAAGGCCTCTCAGGAAAAAGAGCTCACCGCAGTGATTTTTCCGCAATCATACCTCGCGCAACGCTTGCTCAAGCAAATAGACAGCACTGTGCTGCAGGATACTCCACAGCTTATAGACGACGAAGCTTCGCTGCCTAATCACGGGGTGATTTTTACGACGCTCAAATTGGCAAAGGGTTTAGAGTTTGATCACGTTATTGTTCCAGATGCCTCGCAGCACGTTTTTTCCGAAGATGATCTTTCGCGGCGCCGCCTGTATACGACTCTATCTCGCGCTACGCGTAAGCTGACTATTTTGTCAGTAGGGCAGCCAAGCTCGTTTTTGAAAAGCTCATGTTCTAACCAGCAGGAAAAATAGGAGAGAAGGCTCCTTTCCGCTAAAATAAGTCAGAATGCCTGTGTGGTTTCGTAGGAGATTGCGCTCGAAGTGATATCATAGGCGTTCATATAAAGGTAACCAAATTTGAGGTTAAGAAGGGCGGGCAATTATGATTTTGTGCGCACAATATATTCTCCCTGTTACATCAGCACCGTTGCAAGATGGAGCTATTTTAGTAAGGGATGGCGTAATCGCTGACATAGGGTCTGCGGAAATGCTCAAAATGCGCTACCCTGGTGAAACGGTAAAAAACTACGGGACTGCAGCTATTATGCCAGGTTTTATTGACTTGCATACTCATCTTGAAAGCGCTGCAATGCGGGGTATTGTTCATGACGTTCCCTATACTACTTGGATAGCGTCCCTCATGGAAAAAAGCGCAAAAATGGAGCCAGACGATTGGTATGACTCAGCTGTTTTGGGCGGTCTTGAAGCGCTGTCTCGCGGTATTACGACCATAGCAGATATTACTTCAACGGGTACCGTCTGTGAGATTGCCCAAGAGATTGGTTTACGCGGTGTGATTTATCGCGAAGTGGGAGCTATGGACAAGCGTCGTGTTGACTATGCGATGCGACTTGCAGAAAAAGACATTATGGAGTGGCGCGATAGAGTAGACGCTGATCGTATCACCATAGGTATTGCATCAGCTCCCATGTATGCTTGCCATCCGTCGGTATTTGGCAAGGTTTCTGATTTTGCAGTTCGTGAAAAAGCTCCTGTTGCTATGCATTTGGCGGGAAATCGTGAAGAGTTTAATTTTATTCGTCGGGGCTCTTCGCCGTTTGCAGTGCATACCATGGACGATAAGCGTGGTTTTGTAGAAATTCCACCTTGGCTTCCAACGGGAACAACGCCTGTTCAATACGCACTTAATTGGGGGGCATTCGAGTCTGAAAACGTGTTGGCAATTCACTGTGTTCATGTTGATGATAAAGATATTAGTAAGCTCAAAGAATATGATGTTGCGGTTGCGGTATGTCCACGCTGCAATGCTCAGCTTGGTATGGGTGTAGCTCCTATCAATAAATTCTTACGCGCAGGCTTGCGTTTGGGGTTAGGTACGGACTCTCCTGCCGCTACAGATTCAACCGATATGTTGCTTGAAATGCGTGTAGGCATGCTGGTGCAGCGTGCTGTTGACGTGGGTAGGTTCCTTGACTCGCAAACCATGTTAGAAATGGCAACTATTGGCGCAGCACGAGCACTTCAGATGGATGACAAAATTGGCTCGCTTGAGGTAGGGAAGCGCGCCGACATCATTGCGGTGAGCATGTCAGAAGCTCACCAAAAACCTACGACCGATCCAGTTTCGGTGGTTGTTAACGCTTGTAGTGGTTCTGATGTCTTGATGAATATGGTTGATGGTGAGCTTTTGTATGAGAATCATGCATGGCACGTTGATTTCGATATAGACAAAAGCATTAAAAATGTTATAGAAATGCGCAGCAGATTGAGAGTATAGAATGTCAGGCAATAAGTTAACTGCAAAACAAAGAGCCGACCGCATTAAGGCGGCACAAGATCGTGAAGAGCGCGAGAAGAAGCGGCGTGAAGCTCAAGAGAGAAACAAGAAGATTTTTACCATTATTATTTGTGCAATTTTGGTTTTAGCGCTTAGTATTCCTACGGTAGCGTTTTCATTGCTGGGATAGATGAACGAGCATGCTTTTTTCGTAGAGATTACTCTATCAGCTTGATAAGGTAAGGTTATGCTACTATGAATTACCACTGTATCTAGGCGCAGTGTATGTATGGTATTGAGGAACAATAAAAGGGGTTTGCTTTGTTTGGTATTGGTGGATTTGAGCTCTTTCTTATCCTTTTGTTTGGCTTTTTGATTTTCGGGCCGGACAAATTGCCTGCTATGGCTAAGACGGTAGGAAAGGCAATTGGTAAGTTCCGAGGAGCCCAAGAGGAAATGACCAAGGTTATTAAATCGGAGGTTTACGACCCAAGCTCTGACGACCCTTTCAAAAACCCTCTTGATGCGCTTTCGAAGGTGGCAGAAACAGGCAAGGAAGCAGTTAAAAAAGACGCCAAAACAGAGAGTTTTTCTGAGCGTAAGGCTCGTTACGATAAAGAGCGAGCTGCAAAAAAAGCGACTGAAGAAGAAGCTTCTCAGAGTGCAGAGACTAAAGCTGCGGCTGCAGCGGCTGTAACTGCAGCAGCAGATGGAGATTCAGCTAAAGCTGCCGAGTCTAAAGCAAAGCCTTCTGCAGACGAGCTTTATGGTACTAAATCAGCAGTTGCCACAAAAAGTGCGCCCGCAAGCAAGGGTGTTGAGACTGCTGCTAAGGAAAGTACTGCTACTAAAATCGCCGGGAAAAGACCTGCAAGGAGCACGGCGGCTGCAGCGCGCGCTTCGGTAAATACTTCAACGGTTAAGCAAGCTGCTGCAAAGACAGAGCTTGATAAGACATCTGCTTCCACGACTGCTGCTACTGGTTCAGCTGCTGCAGAAAAAGCGGCTACTCCTGCTAAGACTGCTGCTCCGACCGCTACAGCAAAAACTGAAGAAGAGAAGAAGGCTGCTCGCTCTGCTGCTGCAAAACGCGCCGCAGCAACGCGTGCAGCAAACAAGAAGGCTGCTGAAGAGGCAGCAAAGGCTGCAACGGGCGAGAAGGGGGAATAAGGTATGGCTATTGGACCTGCGCGTATGCCCCTGTTTGATCACTTGGGTGAGCTTCGTATGCGTCTTGTGCGCATACTCGCTTGTATGGCAGTTGCCGTGCTCGCATTTTATTTTGCAACACCTACTATCGGTAATCTTTTATTAGAGCCCATAAGCCAATATCTTACGCGAGAGCTTCAAGCGTTTTCTCCCTTTGAATCGTTTTCAACCCGTATTATCATTGCGATATGGGCAGCGTTTGTAACATGTGCTCCTATTATTTTGTGGCAAATCTTAGCCTTTTTCCTTCCTGCTCTTAAGCCGAGCGAACGTAAGTGGTTTATCCCTACTTTCATTGCTGCCGTAGTTCTTTTTATTGGTGGTACGGTTTTTTGCTACTTCGTTATTTTGGGTCCAGCATTTCAGTGGTTGACAGGCCAGGCAGCAGGCTTGGGCGAGATCACTCCACAGATGTCGGTATATATTGATTCAATCATTAAGTTTGAGCTTGCTTTTGGTTTAGCATTTGAGCTGCCTCTCGTAGTGTTTTACTTGGTTATTTTTGATATTGTTCCGTATAAGAAGTTACGTGAGAGCTGGCGTTATGTGTATGTTGGCTTGATGGTCTTTTCTGCAATGGTAACCATGGACGCATCGCCGATTACCATGATGCTCATGATGTCTGCCCTAGTTGTTCTTTATGAGGCGAGCTTACTCATTGCGCGCATTGCTTTGGCGCGACGCATTAAGCGTCAAAACGCTGCCACAGCAAAAGACGAAGCTGCTGATAGTGCTATCGCTAAAAAGAAGAAGGCATAAGTAGTTTGTAGGCTGGAATTAACAAAGACGGCTCGCTCAAAGTAGCGAGCCGCTTGCGTTTAGGCAAAGCTTTTTGCCTGCAAAAATGATGATGGAGTTTTGGTTTTAGAGGCATTGGGCTAGTATGCTACTAAGCAGAGGAAGTTAGGAGGAACGCTATGCATGAGCTAGGGATAATGACAAGCGTTATGGAAGCGATTGAAGCTTCGGCAAAAAATGCAGGCGCAACGCGCGTGTTAAAGGTTACGCTAACCGTGGGAGAGATGACCGAAGCGGTTGAAGATGCGCTGCGTTTTGCGTTTGAGGCTTTATCTCAGGGAACCATAAGCGAGGGTGCAGAGTTTGAGGTTGTTATGATTAAACCCAAAAGCCGTTGTCTTGAGTGTGGTCTTGAATACGAGCATGACCGATTCCATATGTTTTGCCCTGAATGCTCAAGCTTTGCCACTGAACTCATTGCTGGTCGTGAGCTAGCCATTGATACCATTGAAGTTGATATTCCTGAAGTTGAGACCGAGAAAAAGTAAGGAACGTATGATGCAGATTGAAATTAAGCAACCAATTTTAGACAAGAACGACCAGTTGGCAGCAGAGCTACGTCAACTATTTGCCAAGAAAAAGGTATTTGTGCTCGATATTTTGGCAAGTCCTGGTTCAGGAAAGACTTCTACCATCTTGGCTACTATCGAAGCTTTGCGTGATGAGTTCAACATTGCTGTCATTGAAGGCGATATTGCAAGTAACGTTGATGCGGAAAAAATTAAAGCCCAGGGTATTGCCGCTGTTCAGATTAACACGGGGGGTGCGTGTCATCTTGAAGGCGCTATGATTAAGCGTGCGGTAGAAGTTCTTGATTTAGATCGTCTCGACCTTATTATTATCGAAAACGTTGGGAATCTTGTTTGTCCTACCGATTTTGATTTGGGCGAAAACGCCAAGGTAATGATCCTTTCGGTTCCCGAAGGTCATGACAAGCCGCTTAAATATCCTGGAGTGTTCCAAATTGCAGAGGCTGTTATTTTGAATAAAGTTGATACGTTGCCGGTGTTTGATTTTGACCGCGAGGCTTTTGTTGAATCCGTAACACAGCTTAATCCTCAAGCTCCCTTATTCCCTATCGCTGCAACTAAAGGCGAAGGCGTGACTGAATGGGCAAGCTGGTTGGCTGAGCGCATTCGTGCAGTTCAATAGCGAATACATAGGGAAGTGAGTGGCTGGATGAAAACAGAAGAGCAATACCAGACATGCGTTAAAGCATTAATGGATTTTGCAGATAAAGCACGGTTTACCGATATGGTTATAGGACTGTCAGGAGGCATTGATTCTTCGTTGGTTGCTGCTATGTGTGTCGATGCGTTTGGCGCCGATCGTGTTCATGGTGTTTTGCTTCCCGGCCCTTATTCAAGCGTGCATTCTGTTGAAGATGCGAGATTGCTTGCAGATAACTTAGGATTAGCCTGTCCTTCAGAAATTTCAATTGTTCAACCATTCCAGGCATTTGAGACTGCATTGGCTGAGGCCTGTGGTGGGCAACTCGAGGGGCTTGCTGCGGAAAACACCCAAGCACGCTGTCGCATGGTTTGCTTGATGGCGCTTGCAAATGCTCATGGCTGGATGTTGGTAAATACGGGAAATAAAAGTGAAGCAATGATGGGTTATTCCACGCTTTATGGCGACACGGCGGGAGCCTATGCTCCTCTAGGCGGTATCTATAAAACAGAAGTGTATGCACTGTCTCGCTGGAGAAATGAACAGGCTTTGTTGGCGGGAGAGACAGCACCTATTCCTCAGCATTGTATTGATAAAGCTCCAAGTGCAGAGCTTTCTGCCGGGCAAGAAGATGAGAAGAGTATGGGTATTGACTATGCTACGTTAGACAAAATGCTGGTTGCCCATATTGAAAAAGGCTGCGACAGCTCTGCTTTGCAAGATTTAGGCTTCAATGCGCACGAGGTGGACTATGTTCTTGCCACAATTAAGGCATCTGCATTTAAGCGCACACTCGAACCTGCTTTTCCTGAAGCACTATTTTATGAGTAATATCCTTGTTTCAATAGTGATGTTTCTAGCAACAAAATAAAGAATCATTTAACCCCCGAAGCTTTACTAGATAGCTTCGGGGGTTAATCATTGCAGGTTAACAGCTGAAACTAGCGCAAGAATAGTTTGAGGATTTTAAGTTTGTCTTTAAAGGGAGGCACGCGGATAGGCAATTCGAGCCAGGTTCCTTTGGTGAGGGTTGCTTTGTAGTGTGTAAAGCAATCAAACCCTGTTTTTCCGTGATAAGATCCCATACCGGATGCTCCTACGCCACCAAAACCCATATGATGGTTTGATAGATGTATAACAACATCGTTAATAGTGGCACCGCCAAAAGCTAATTCCTGAATAACGCGCTGTTGCAGCGTTTTGTCTTCAGCAAAAACATACGCAGCAAGTGGCTTCTCGAAGGTATTGACGAGAGAAAAAGCTTCATCAATGGTTTGATAGGTAAGGACAGGCATGGCTGGACCAAATATTTCTTCTTTCATTACGGGGTCGTCAAGGGAAACACCGCGCAAGCAGGTAGGCTCTATTTTGAGTATTTCGGCATTGCTACGCCCTCCAAAAGCAATGTTCGTCTGAGCGCTGTGGTTGTTAATAAGTCCGAGCACCCGATTGAAATGACGCTCGCTAATCATGCGTGGCCATTCCGGGTTAGCAATAATATCATCTCCGTAATATTGATTGAAGTAGTATTCGAGCTGTGAAACAAACTCATCTGCTATGCTATCGTGAACCAAGAAGTAGTCGGGGGCTACGCAAGTTTGCCCCGAATTGATGCTCTTGCCCCAGGCAATACGCTGCGCCGCACGCTTGATATGTGCGCTTTTGTCGATAATGCAAGGGCTTTTCCCGCCAAGCTCAAGGGTAACGGGTGTGAGGTTTTTTGCGGCAGCTGTCATGATGGTCTTGCCAACCGCTGTACTGCCGGTAAAAAAGAGATGATCCCAGCGTATGTCCAAAAGCCAATCATTCATGGCGCTTGAACCAGGAAGCGTGCATACGTATTCAGGAGGAAAAACCTCTGAAATCATTTCAGATAAAAGAATGTTTGTAGCTTTTGATGTGCGAGATGGCTTAAGGGCTACGCAATTTCCCGCCGTGATTGCATCAACAAGGGGAACTAAAGCGAGTTGAAGAGGATAGTTCCAAGGACTCATGACCAGTACAACACCTTGAGGGCTTGCGTAAACCTTCGACGATGACGGGAAATGAGCTATAGAGGTAGGGACACGCTTAGGTTTTGCCCACTTGTTGAGGTTTTTAAGGCACATCCTGATTTCTTCCAAGACCAACCCCAGCTCGGTAGCATAGGCTTCAAAAGGAGCTTTCCCCAGATCGTCATAGAGCGCTTCAAAAATTCTCATCTCGTTTGCTTTGAGGTATTTTTGAAGCCTTATCAGGGCTTGGCGTCGATATTCGAGAGACCTTGTCTTACCTGTTGCATAAAAAGCTTGCATTCTATAGGCTGCAGCCTCAACTTCTTCAAAGCTAGTATAGGTAGAAGAGTTGTTCATGAGGAATTTCCTTTCTGATTTTGTTGTTTAGTAAGCTGCATCAAGGATGCTCAAGGCTGCCTCTAGGGTAACCTCGGTTGAATTGTAAAGAGCTGATCCATCGTAGCGTGCTTGCTTAGCGATGGCCTCAAGTTGAGAGCGTTCAACTCCCAAATCAGACAAGCGAATAGCAACGTTATAGTCTTGATGATACATTTCGTTAAGCAAAAATAATGTTTCACAAAAAGCTCCCGCGTGTGCTTCAACACGGGTGGTTCCTTGTAATTCTGCAGCACGTTTAGCAGAAAGAAAAGGAAGCAGTTCCGCATAGAGCTTGAGGTGAGTATTGTTGTTGATGTTGTAGTTTACGCAGTGAGGAAGCAGAAGCATCATGGCATGGCCGTGCGGAATGTGGCACAAGCCACCGAGGGAATGTCCAAGCGAATGAACTATACCCACCATAGCATTGCCAAAAGCAGCACCTGCCATTAGCGACCCAAGAGCTAGGTTTGTTCGTGCGGTAAGGTTGCTGCCGTCGATGCATGCGCGTGTAAGCTCTTGTGAAATAAGCTGGATTGCTTTTGTAGCAAAAGCATCGCTCACGGGATTTTTTTGGATAGAAGTATATGCTTCAATAGCGTGGGTGAGTGCATCCATGCCTGTGGTAACAGTAAGTTTTGCGGGAAGAGAGGCAGTAAGAGAGGGGTCAAGAAGTGCTACGTGAGGCACAAGCTTGTATGAAGTGAAGGATAGTTTAACTTGTTTTTGAGTGTCGGCAACGACAGCTACTAAGGTAACCTCGCTGCCTGTTCCTGCAGTCGTAGGGATGGCAACGAAGGGGGGCATATCGTGTTGTAGTATTTCAGAGCCTTGTAGGGTTGCGAAGTCTACGCCTTTGCAGGCTAGAGAAGCAGCAGCTCCTTTAGCAGTGTCGATAACTGATCCACCACCGAGGGCAATGAAGCCGTCGCAGCCGCAATCGGTATAAAACTGGGCTACGCTGCCTACTACATCCATAGATGAATCGGGTGGTACTTGGTCAAATATTTCGTAGGGGATGCTGGCTGCATTAAGGACAGACGTAATTTTGTCAGCAATTCCTAGTTTCACTAATCCTGCATCAGTCATAACTAAAGGACGCGTCATATTTTGTACAGCAATTTCGCTTGGTAACTTGTCGAGAGCATAGGTTCCGCAGATTATCTTAGTGGGGCAAAAAAATTCAAAGCCTTGCATGAAAGTCCTTTCTGTAAGGTTTAGCAATATTAAGAGTGGGTGTTTGGTTGTTGTTGGGGGGTGCGGTATGTTTGTCTCCAGCCAAAAAAGAGTCCAAGTTGCGCGGAAAACAGGTAGGTGAGAGCGACTCCCGCACTGTTTGGCCCTCTTGTTGAGAAGGCTCGCTGGGCAAGTGCGTCTTTCAGAGTCATGCCTCCTGAAAAGCAGGCAAAAGCATAAGACAGAGAGCGAAATGATATTACATAGTCTATGGCAACCGCCTGGCGGTCTTTACTAGAAAGACCGCTGCCAGGCTCAACATCGGTGGCAATCTTGTTCATCGGAATTCGTTTAAAAGAGCGATTGCGTGTTCTTAGATAGGCGCCTGAAAGAGGGGTTCCTTCTACGGAAAGCATGAAAGTAAAATCAGGTTCTAGGTAATCAATCTCGGTTTGGATTTTTCGGGAAAAGTGGCGGAATATCGCCAAAAGCGCAGCCAATACAAGTAAGAGGATGCGTACATACAATTCTTTGAAGTTTTGACTCCACGTGCGATGGGTGGTGGCAGATTGAATCATAAACGCTCCTAGATAAAGGGTTGCTATTGATTGTTTTCATAATAACGCCTAATGAAGTAATATAGAGGTAGGTAGTAAAAAATGTGCGGTAAGGTGTATTTTAGATTACGCGAAGATGACAGCCTCCGGTAAAAGGTTTCAAAATGAAACGCGCATGGTAGTTTATTTATAAGTTTAAAAGTAAGGTGAACAAGATTTTCTATCTTAAAAAAGGAGTGATAAACATGAGCGATGCAAATGAAAGACCTTCGAGCAACAATCCGGTGCCTCAAGCGGCACCCGATGGACAGGCAATTCAAATGCCGCCTGTCAATCAGACGTCTGTTTTACAAAATAATTCACAAGATGGCGTTACTCTTGTTGCTGAGCCGGTAGCATCTCAGGGAAATGCTGATTATCAATCGTCGCCGCCAGGGCATGCGACAACAGGCTATGGGCATGCGCATCATAATCATACGGGAACCCACATGCCTCACCACGCACAACATGCCGCTCATGCAGGACAGGTTCCTCATCAGTATTCAACCTCTCATGTGTCGGCTGGTTCCGCGGAAGCAAAAAACTCACAAGGCGGCCGTACTTTTTTGATGGGTTTCGCTGGTGCCGCGGTTGCTTGCGTGATTGGACTGGGCGGTTTTGGTTTGTGGCAGGCATTTTCAGGAGCAGCTGTTTCTTTGGATGACGTCGAAGAGTCAGGCGCTTCAATTGAAGTTATTGCTGAAGGAGAAAGCGTAGATCTTGCTGAGATTGTTGCAGACAAAGCTTTGCCTTCTGTGGTCTATGTAGAAGTGCTTGCCAGCCAGTCAAATATGTTTGGCTTTGGTGGCACCGAGAGTTCAGGGTCTCTTGTGCCTGTTTCTACTGGTAGTGGTGTAGTAATCACCGAAGATGGCTACATTATAACTAACGCACATGTAATTGAAGGCGCTGAAGCTGTAGAGGTAACTATTGAAGGTGAAGTGTATTCAGCCGATATCGTAGGTAGCGACAACAGCTCTGATGTGGCTGTTTTGAAGGTTCAAAATGGTAGTGGATTTACTCCTGTTGAATTGGGCGATTCCGATGAGCTCATCATTGGTGAATGGGTTATGACTATTGGTAGTCCTTTTGGTCTTGAGCAGTCTGTTGCAACGGGTATTGTGTCTGCGACCAATCGTTCGCAGATTGTTGACAATACGACAGGCGAATCGACTATTTACCCTAATATGATTCAAACGGACGCCGCAATTAATCCTGGTAACTCGGGCGGTGCCTTAGTGAATCAAGAGGGTCAGCTTATTGGCATTAATACGCTTATAGCTTCGTCTTCGGGCAATTACTCAGGTGTTGGATTTGCTATTCCCGTTAACTACGCGATGGATATTGCTCAGCAGTTGATTGATGGCGCTAGTCCTACACATGCTCAGTTGGGGGTATCGTTGCTGACAGTTGATGACCAAACAGCTCAGCGCTATGGCTTGTCAGTAAACAGTGGGGCGTACGTTGTGTCTATTGATGAAGGCACAGGAGCTGCAAATTCTGATTTGATGGTTGGTGACATCATTATGAAATTTAATGGCGTTGACGTTGAGTCTGCAAGCGATCTTATTTTGGATGTTCGTTCGGTAAACCCTGGTGATACGGTTACGTTGGAAGTGGACCGCAACGGTGAAATGGTCTCAGTTGAGGTGACGTTAGGGTCTGATGCGGGGTCGCAGGAGTCTGAAGTAAGTCAGCAAAGTTCTGCAGGGTCGGCATTTGATCAATTGTTTGGTGGAGAATCATCTGGCAATGTAGCATAAGGTTTGGAAACTGTTTGTTGTAAAAATTAGCTGTTTACCAAGATAAGACAAAAGAGTTTTTGAGCGAAGAGCAATACGCTACAAGCAGCCTCTTAGGGGAACTGCACCTTTCGGAAGGCAGAGACGGTGAGTGTCTGACTTTCGGAAGGTGTGGCAAGCCAAGAGGCTGCTTTTGTCTTGTATGGGACAAAAGCAGCCCTAAGACCCCCGTGAGCACTTGGTATCATGGATGCGCATTCGTCTGTCCTTTGCGTGTAATGAGCAAAAAAAACTCGTGCTCGTCTTTTTGTCTTAGTTTATCGGGTATCATAGAGAGACTTTAGGCAAAAATAGTTCAAACTACGAAAGGGTAGAATCTATGTCTGATAATTCTGCGTCTGGCAAATACCAGTACAAACGCGTATTGCTTAAGCTATCTGGTGAAGCGCTGGCGGGTGATATTGGTTATGGTATCGACCCTAAGGTTGTTGATGATTTAGCGGACGAAATAGCCGATATTGTTCGTGATAATGTCGAGCTCGCTATTGTTATTGGTGGCGGAAATATTTTCCGTGGTCTTGCAGGCAGTGCAGAAGGAATGGATCGTGCTCAGGCTGACTACATTGGCATGCTTGCAACGGTAATGAACGCACTTGCTTTGCAGGATGCGTTCGAGCGTCATGGTATTTATACGCGCGTACAAAGCGCTATCAATATGCAAGAAGTATCAGAACCGTTTGTACGTCGTCGCGCGCTGCGTCACTTGGAAAAAGGTCGCGTTGTTATTTTGGCTGCGGGTACCGGCAATCCTTACTTTACTACGGACACTACAGCTGCTCTACGCGCCTGTGAGCTTGACGTAGATGTTTTGATGAAGGCTACCAAAGTAGATGGTGTTTACGACAGCGATCCCAAGAAAAATCCTGATGCGGTGCGCTATGATCGCATTAGCTATATGGATGTGCTTTCCAAAAATCTTAATGTAATGGACTCAACCGCTACATCGCTTTGTATGGACAACGAGCTTCCTATGATTGTTTTTGACCTTACTGTTAAAGGAAATATTTCTCGTGCTTTAATGGGCGAACCTGTGGGAACAACGGTAGAATAATTTATTAGAACGATAAGAGGCGCTCGTGGCACAGTAGGCGCCATGAGTGTATGAAGCGAAAGGAACAGTTATGACCGACGAAATTATGATGCAAGCAGAAGAACGTATGCAACAGGTTCTTCAGTCGCTAGGGACAAACTTTGCTGCGGTGCGTACAGGTCGCGCGAATGCAATGGTTCTTGATCGCATTAAAGTTGACTATTACGGTGTGCCAACGCCTGTTAATCAGATGGCAGGCGTGAAAACTCCTGATGCTCACATGTTGGTTATTGAGCCGTGGGATAAAGGTGTGCTTGGCGCAATTGAACAGGCCATTCTTGCAAGCGATCTAGGCGTAACGCCCTCAAATGACGGCTCAGTTATTCGCTTGCCTTTTCCCGCGCTAACTGAAGAGCGCCGCCGTGAGCTCGTAAAACAGTGTAAGACATACGCAGAAGAATCCCGTGTTGCCGTTCGCAAGGCTCGTCAAGAGGCAAACTCGGCATTAGAGCGTGCAACTAAAGAAGAGAATCTTCCCGAGGATGAAGAGCGTCGTTCGCAAGCCGAGGTTCAAAAGTTGACCGACAAGTATATTGCGGATATTGATACTGCTTTCAAAAAGAAAGAAGCCGAGGTAATGGAGATTTAAACGACCTTGCTAGTTAATCTCTGAAGCCGACGTCATTAGGTCGTCGGCTTCTCATCTTTTGTGAGGTGTTACTTATGAAGTCTCTAGATTATATATTTCCTCATCCGCCTGCAGATCTTGAACTTTCGCGGTTGGATTGCGAAGCTATACCCCAGCATGTTGCAGTAATTATGGACGGCAATGGACGCTGGGCAAAAGAGCGTGGCAAAAATCGTCTTTCAGGACACAAAGCAGGAATTGAGGCCGTGCGGGAGACTATTCGTTGTGCCTCTGATATGGGAGTTCGCTATCTTACTATATATTCTTTTTCCTCGGAGAATTGGTGTCGTCCTCAAGATGAGGTTATTGGTCTGATGAATCTTTTTGCGACTACCATGCTTGCAGAGGTGAATGGCTTGCATAAGGAAGGCGTTCGCGTTATGACTATCGGGCGAACTGATGCGTTGCCTCGCAGAACGCGAGAAGCTTTTAATAAAGCTTGGGAGAAAACAAAAGATAATACCGGTATGACCTTGCTTGTTGCGGTGAATTATGGAGCGCGAAACGAGTTGCTTGATGCGGTTCGTTCTTTCGTAGACCGTGCGCAAGTTGCTGCGAATGAAGGGCATGAGCCAGAGGAGTTGACAGAAGAAATTTTTTCAACCCACCTTTATACGGCAGGCATTCCTGATCCAGAATTACTTATTCGCACGAGCGGAGAAATGCGTGTTTCGAATTTCTTGCTTTGGCAAATTGCTTATGCGGAATTTGTCTGCACGGATGTTTTATGGCCAGATTTTAACCGCTATGAGTTTTTGCGTGCTATTTTGACATTTCAGGCGCGCAATCGACGCTTTGGGGCGGTGGAATAGGTGAAGCAAGAGTCTGGAGAAGAGCAAAAAAGTCAGAACAGCAGTAAGCAGGCAGGTCGTTTCTCTGATTTCGTAGGTAGCAAAACGCCCAAAAAGCTCAAGAACCCCAGTGATATTCAGGTGCGTTTTCGTACGGGGTTTGTCTACGTTGTTTTCTGTGTGATATGTCTTTTGGCAAGTGAAGTTACCGCAGTTTTGTTTCTTTCTGCCATAGCTGGTATTACTGCAGGTGAATTTTATTACATGCTCAGATCTGACGCGAAGCTTCCTAATGAGGCTTTGGGAATTGTTGCAGCAATGCTCTATCCCGTGAGCGTATATTTTTATGGCTTAAGTGGTGCAATGATAGTGAGTCTGACGTTATTGTTGGCTCTTATTGTGTGGTATGTGCTGTATAACCGTGCACGCGTTCCCGATGTAGGTGTGAGCTTTTTTGGCGCTGCTTATTGCGGAATGTTGCTATCAGGCTTAGTGTTGGTGCGCGCCGCTTTACCAGATCCGTGGGGTGGTATTTTGGCGCTCGCTATTTTTGTGAGCGTATGGGCTAACGATGTGTTTGCCTATTTGGTGGGTTGTAGATTTGGAAAGCATAAACTTGCTCCCCTCATTAGTCCTAAAAAAAGCTGGGAAGGTTTTTTCGCGGGATTGGCGGGTTCGGCAGTATTTTGGTGTGCTATTTCTTTTATTCCGGGTGTTAATATGTCTTTATTGCAGGCAGTGATCTTTGGTTTGATTAGCGGGCTGATGGGCGTTTTGGGCGATTTGGCAGAGAGTCGTATCAAGCGTAATTCAGGTTTCAAAGATTCGGGGACTATTATGCCAGGACATGGGGGTTTGCTTGATCGCTGTGACTCACTGTTTTTGGTTGCCGTAACTTCGGCCATCCTGCTTATTGTCGGGGGATGTATTCCGTATACGGTGTTATTTTGATACGTGAGTTTTAATAAAGGCTATCTCAGGAAATGATGAGGTAGCCTTTATTTGTGGCGAGTTGACGAACGAGCATGTGTTTGATGAGAGGGTATTTAAGATGAAGAAGCGTATAGTGATATTGGGATCAACGGGATCTATAGGTACGCAAACATTGGATGTCGTTCGTCGTCATGCAGATAAATTGGAAGTTGTGGGCTTAGCTGTTGGATCGCGCGCACAGGAATTATTGGCGCAAGCCAAAGAATTCGGCGTGTATCATCTGGCAGTTGGCGATGAAGAATGCAAGTCTCGTGCGGTTGCGCAGGACTTGCATTCTTTTGTGGAGACTAAGGCTTCTTTGCCATCTTCGGCTTCTTTGGCGGGAGCCTTTGCATGTCGAGGCGGAGCGTCATTGGGATTTGGTGGACGTGCCGTTGCGGAATTGGTGCACCTTCCTGATGTTGATATTGTTGTCAATGCGCTCGTGGGCGCTGCGGGATTACGTGCAAGCTATGAGACGCTTGCTGTAGGTAAAGTGCTTGCGCTTGCAAACAAAGAATCATTAGTGGTAGGCGGCGACCTAATCATGCCGCTCGCGAAAAAGCTTGACGCTGCCCGCGGAAAGATAGGTTCACTCATGCCTATTGATTCAGAGCATGGTGCTATCTACCAATGTTTAATGGGTGAGAATTGTGCAGAAGTTTCACGTCTCTGGGTTACGGCGTCGGGGGGCCCATTTCGCGGAAAAGCGCAAAAGGATTTGGTTGACATTACTCCTGCTCAGGCGCTTAATCATCCGACATGGAGCATGGGTGCAAAAATTTCAATCGACTCCTCTACGCTTATGAATAAAGGACTTGAGGTTATCGAGGCTCATCATTTGTTCGATATTGACTACGATCGCATCAGTGTGGTTGTGCAACCCCAAAGTGCCATTCATTCGATGGTGGAATTTACTGACGGGAGTGTTAAGGCGCATCTAGGAACTACTGATATGCGTATTCCTATTCAGTTTGCGCTTTCTCATCCAGATCGCTGGGATGCCCCTGTTGAGCCAGTTGATTTTACTAAGCTGGGAAGTTTAGATTTTGCGGCACCTGATACAGAAACCTTTCGCTGCCTTGATCTTGCTTATGAAGCAGGGCGCAAAGGAGGTACGTTGCCGTGTGTTATGAATGCAGCAAATGAAGTTGCTGTAGCAGCATTTTTGGCTGAAGAATGTTCCTACTTAGGAATTGCGGCCTGTGTTGAAGCAACAATGAAAGCGCACGAGTGCGATGGCATTTGCCGAGTGGTGAGTTTGGAGCAGCTTGAAGCTGTCGATTTATG
Organism: uncultured Eggerthella sp.; assembly: GCA_964369725.1. GTDB lineage: Bacteria > Actinomycetota > Coriobacteriia > Coriobacteriales > Eggerthellaceae > Paraeggerthella. The sequence continues at coordinate 12,792 of CAYJGC010000012.1, read as the reverse complement.
GGCTCGTGCGTTTGCTCGTGACTGGATTGCCCGAACTGCCTAGGCTGCTTTGGCGACCAATGTCAGGAACGCGGCATCAAGAGCGCGACATCTGCAGTGCAACATCATGAGCGCAGCGCTAGGAACGTAGCGCCTGGAACCGAGCCTGATTGTATTCTTTTTCCGTACATGAGTTCGCACGGATGAATATCGTTTCTTTCTCCTTATAATGTCATCAGACAGTACTCATTCCTCGTACCAGTAAGGGATTTATGTATGGACGCTCTTTTGATGATAGTGTATGCCGTGCTCATACTCGGCTTTTTAGTGTTTATTCATGAAGCAGGTCATTATCTTGCTGCACGTGCTTTTGGCGTGCGCGTGACAGAGCTCATGCTGGGTCTTCCCGGCCCAAATGTGGGGGTCAAACGCGGTGAGACAAAGTTTGGAGTTACCCCTATTTTGCTCGGTGGCTACGCAAAAGTTTGCGGTATGGAGCCAGGGGAAATGAAGCCGCACCTTCAGGAAGTGCTTGCTTCCTTATACCGTCGTGGTACAGCAAATATGGAAGATGTTGCGAAAGACTGCAACATTACCGATGACGAAGCATATGAAGCTTTAGAAGAGCTCACTGAATGGGGCAGTGTAATCGGCCCTACAAAGCAAGACCCGTACAACACATATCGCACGCCGGATTATGAGCCTACAAAAAAGCACATACGCAAGGCAAAAAAAGCTGGTCTTGCCCAGCCAGAAGCGTATGAACTAGGTCAGGCGCGTCTTGTTGAAGACGCGGAGGCATTTTTTGAAAGCGAATATAAGCAACAATATCGCAGTCTCCCTTTTTGGAAGCGTTCGGTCATCTTGGTTGCTGGTGTGGCAGTGAACTTAATTTTTGCGGTCTTAGCATTTGTTTTTTTGTATTCTGTTGTGGGTACTGAAATGCAAAATCCAACGACAGGGGTCATGCAGTATGTCTTGTTGAGTCCTCTTCAAGCAATTGAGTTCGGCTTTTACTATATTGGCATGGTTGTACAGTCGGTTGCTGGATTGTTCAATCCTGCAACTACGGCAGAAACTATGTCCCAATCTGCTTCTATTATCGGTATTGCTGCTATGTCAAAAGATGCCGTTGACGCTGGCTTTGAAAGTATCATTTTATTTATGGCAAGCATTTCCGTTTCGCTTGGCGTAATCAATCTTGTGCCTATCCCCCCTCTTGATGGCGGACGTTTTGTTATTGAGGTGTACCAAAAGGTTACGCGCAGACTCGTGTCTGTTAAGGTGCTTAATTACTTGTCGTTGGCGGGCATGGCATTGTTTATGGGATTTTTTCTTATCATGGCAAATCAAGATATACAACGCATTATTTCTGGGACAGGTTTCGCAGGATAAAAGCGTGTATGATAGAATTTAGTCTTTGTAAAAGTCTGAAGTCTAGCCATATAAAAAGAGATGGAGTGTGAATGGTGCTTGGCACTAAGCCAAATCTTGCAACTCGCCAAGTTATGGTGGGTAAGGTGGCCTTGGGCGGAGGCGCTCCGGTAGTGGTGCAGTCTATGCTCAATGCGCCTGCAGACGATGCTTCGGCTAATCTTGTGCAAATTAATCAACTTGCACAAGCGGGCTGTGAAGTTGTGCGCATGGCAATTCCCCATAAAGCTTCTTTATCGGTGTTTCAGACAGTCTGCGAGCAGTCTCCCTTGCCCGTAGTTGCAGATATTCATTTTAGTGCTGAAATTGCTATCGAAGCAGCACGTCGTGGAGCGGCAAAACTTCGTATAAATCCTGGTAATATTGGTGGACTTGCAAAGACCGATGCGGTGTTAGATGCAGCAGGTGAAGCAGGCATTCCCATCAGAATTGGCGTCAATGCGGGATCGCTCGATGCAGAAATAGCAACACGCGAGGACTTGACGTTGCCAGAGAAGCTTGCTGTTTCGGCTGTTGAGTATGTGAATTATTGTCAGCAGCGTGGGTTTGATAATCTTGTGGTAAGCGCAAAGGCTCACGATGTCATGACAACGGTGCGTGCTTATAGGCTGATCAGTCAACAGGTTCCGCACATCCCGCTTCATATAGGCGTGACGGAAGCAGGGACGGCTTTCCAAGGTGCTATTAAGTCTGCCTGCGGTTTGGGTATTTTACTTGATGAGGGAATTGGGGATACGCTTCGTATATCATTGACTGATGACCCGGTGCAGGAAATGAGAGCCTGCTGGACATTGCTTAGCGCACTTGATTTGCGCCATCGTATGCCAGAACTCATTAGTTGTCCTACTTGCGGACGTTGTCAGGTGGATCTTATTGGTCTTGCGCATGAGGTAGAGCAGCGTATTGCGCATATAGAAAAGCCTCTTAAAGTGGCTGTTATGGGTTGCGTGGTAAACGGTCCGGGTGAAGCAGCAGATGCCGATATCGGTGTTGCTTGTGGAAGTGGATCGGGTGTCGTATTTGTTCAAGGGAAAACCATTCGCAAGGTAGAAGAGTCTGCCATTGTGGATGTTTTAATGGAAGAGATGGGAAAGTTATGACAGTAAACAGAATCATTCGTATGAGCCAGTTTTACGCTCCTACGCTTAAGGAAGACCCTTCTGATGCAGAAATTGCTAGTCACCGTCTGCTGTTAAGAGCAGGTTTCATTCGCAAGACTGCTTCAGGTGTGTATACTTTTTTGCCCTTGGGTAAAAAAGTTTTGTCGAAAGTGGAAGACATTGTTCGGGATGAGATGGATGCCATTGATGCGCAGGAAATGATGATGCCAGCGCTTCAGCCTGCAGAGTTATGGTTAGAGTCAGGTCGCTGGAATGCATACGGCCCCGAGCTTATGCGTCTCAGTGATCGCCATAGTCATGACTTTTGCCTTGGCCCAACCCACGAGGAGCTCCTTACGGCACTTGTTCGCAACGAGTTGCGTTCGTATAAGCAGTTGCCTACGTCGCTCTATCAGATTCAAGTGAAATTCCGCGATGAAATCCGTCCTCGCTTTGGTTTGTTGCGCAGTCGAGAATTCATTATGAAAGATGCGTATAGCTTTCATGCTAGCCAAGAGTCGCTCCAAAAGACCTATGACGAAATGAGCGAAGCATATGGACGAATTTGCGACAAAATGGAGCTTGATTATCGTCCGGTTGAAGCAGATTCAGGTCAAATTGGCGGTAGTGTAACCTGTGAGTTTATGGCGCTAGCCGAAGCAGGTGAAGCCGATTTGGTACATTGTGCTTGCGGGTATGCCGCAAACGCTGAGGCGGGAGATTGCATAGCTCAGCCTACGCTCTACGACGTGCCAAGCATGGAAAAAATAGCTACGCCTGATGTGCATACGATTGCTGAATTAGCTGTATTTTTAGATATCCCTGAGTCTTCTACTGTTAAGGCTCTTTCTGGCAAAAGCGCAGATGGAACTTTGGTTGTTATGTTTATTCCTGGCGACCATGAACTCAACGAGATTAAAGCTCAGCGTGCAGCTGATGGCTTTGAGCTGCTCACTGATGAAGATATGGAATCGTTTGGTTTGCACAAGGGATCGATGGGTCCTGTTGGTTTGCCTGATGCGGCGCGCATTATTGCTGATAGCAGCTTGCAAAATGTCAATAAGTGGGTTGTTGGTGCAAATGAAGATGGATATCACTTTGTGGGTGCACAGGTGGATGTCGATTTCAAGGTTGATGCATGGGCAGACCTCAGTATTGTAAAGCCGGGAGACGATTGCCCTGTGTGTGGAGCTAGTCTGCAGGGTGCTCGCGGCATTGAGGTTTCTCAAGTGTTCCAGCTAGGGGACAAATACTCACGTTCCATGAACGCAACCTACATGACGGAAAGCGGTTCCGAAGAGCCTTTCTTGATGGGGTGTTATGGTGTTGGTATTTCGCGCTCAATGGCGGCTATTGTTGAGCAACACAATGACGAGTTTGGTATAAGCTGGCCATTGTCAGTTGCGCCCGCACATGTATGTATTCTTCCGCTTGCTGTTGGTGATGATATAGTTCAACCTGCGGCAGAGCAGCTTGCAGAGCAGCTTATGGGGCTGGGACTTGAGGTTGCTATCGACGACCGCAAGGATCGCGCTGGTGTGAAGTTTGCTAACGCTGACCTGATTGGCTGGCCTTTACAGATTATTGTGGGCAAACGAGGTTTAGCTGAGCAAAAAGTTGAGATTAAAAATCGTGCAACGGGGGAGCGTACTGACATTTCTTTGGAGGTCCTTATCAACGCCCTCCGCAGTGCAGCAAGTGATGAGCAGCAATGGACTACGAAGGAAAACTTACTTTCAAGTTTGTTTGGCAACTAGGCGACAGTAACACGTAAAACAGAATACTGAAACTACAAACACTCTCAAAATTAAAGAGCGACAAACAAGACTCTTTCTTTGAGGGTGTTTTGTTTGCTAAAGGGCGGAAACCCTGCGGTGAGTATAGGACGTTTCGGCGGTAGCAAAACCTCCTGTTTACCCAACTTTTACTGGTTTGTATAAGGGAATTGGTTGCTATGAGGGAGACATCGCGGTACAATATTGCTATTGAACAATGTGTCCAATAATGTGCGCAGTGTTCAGAACGTCTAGACGTGTCCATAAGCAGCAACTCTATCAGATGAGGAGAACGCGTGCGCTCCCTTTCAGCAACAAAAATGACCAGAGAAGGCCTATCCTCAAGATCCGATATAAGTGATCAAAAGTGTGTCACCTGCACTGAAGACCGCCGTATAACACGATCAAAAAAAGCACTACGTGACGCCATGATTGAGCTCATGGAAGAGCGCGGTCTCAACGAATTTACCGTCAATGATTTGTGCGAGCGTGCTAACCTCAATAGAGGAACATTTTATAACCACTTCAAAGATAAAGATGACCTTTTAGAAAAACTTGAAGACGATGTTATGGCTGAGCTTGATCAGTTTCAAGAGATCATGAAGTTGATTACCGTTTCGGATTTAATTAAGTTTCGCATAGGAAAAATCCCCCCGCCTTTGCTCGTTGGTCTTTTTGATTCGTTGCGTATGCAAGGCGATTTTCTGCATGCAGTTATGGGGCCAGGTGGAGATATGCGCTTTGCGCCGCGAATGATGGATGCGGTTTGTACCAATTTAATTTACGCCACGTTAAATGAACGCTATCGAAATGATCCTGAACCATTCGTTCAGTACTATGTAGCTTTTTTTGCATCTGCTTACTTGGGTGTTATTGCACGATGGATCGAAACAGGAATGAAGGAAAGCTCAGAAGAAATGGCCCTCGTTGCCCTTCGCTTGCTCTTTATCAAGCCTGGTGAGAGCATAAGGTTGTAGGAGTTGATATGAGAGAAAATAATGTGACCTCAGAGATGGAAAACGAAGCTACGACAAGCATAGAAAAGAACAATACTTTGCTGCATATCGGCATTGATGTGGGGTCAACAACGGTTAAGCTTGCCGTACTTGACACTTCTCGCACTATTTCTTTTTCAGTCTATCGTCGCCACCATGCTGATATTCGAGAAGCAATCGTAAGTGTTTTAGAAGAGGCATTAGATACATTTGGCAAAGAACGGATGACTATCGCAATCACCGGGTCTGGCGGATTGTTGCTAGCTCAGTGGTTAGAGATTGAGTTTGTTCAGGAAGTAATTGCATCAAAAGTGGCGGTAGAGGCTTTTATTCCTCAAACCGATGTTGCCATTGAACTCGGTGGTGAAGATGCAAAAATAATCTATTTTGACCAGGGAATTGAGCAGCGCATGAATGGTACCTGTGCAGGTGGCACAGGAGCGTTCATTGATCAGATGGCCGCACTTCTCAATACTGATGCGGGTGGTCTTAACGATTTGGCAAGCAAACATACGACGCTGTATCCCATAGCAAGCCGTTGTGGTGTATTCGCAAAAACTGATGTGCAGCCCTTGCTTAATGAGGGTGCTCGCAAGGAAGATATTGCTGCTTCCATTTTTCAATCGGTTGTAACGCAAACCATTTCTGGACTTGCATGTGGTCGTCCTATTCGAGGACATGTGGCTTTTTTGGGGGGACCTCTGCAATATCTTCCTGAATTAAGAAATCGCTTCTACGAGACACTTAACCTTGATAGCGATCATATTATTATGCCTGACAATGCTCATCTTTTTGTAGCCAGCGGTTGCGCAATAGCAGGAGCTGCAAGTCCTCGTGTTAAGTCTGAATGCTTATCGGATGTGCTTTATCGCCTTAAGAATTTAGGCGATATGCAAGGCTCAGAGGTAGTTCGTCTTCCTGCACTTTTCTCAAGCGAGGCTGAGCTTGAGGAATTTCAAACGCGCCATGGTGATGAAAAGGTTGTCCGGGGGGATCTTTCGGCTTATGAAGGAGTAGCGTATCTGGGAATTGATGCGGGTTCAACTACCTTTAAGGCAACGCTTGTTGGGCAAGATGGCGCATTGTTGTGGGCACATTATGCGAGCAACAAAGGCGATGTATTGGGCTGTGCAAAAGATGCTTTGTCGCGCTTGTATGATGAAATCCCTGTTGATTCGCGTACGGGTAAGCCTTTTGTGCGTATAGGTCATGCAACGGTTACCGGCTACGGCGAGCATTTATTACTTGAAGCACTGCGTATTGATTCAGGTGAAATAGAAACCGTGGCGCACCTGCGTGGTGCGCAAGAAATGTTGCCTGGTGTTGAGTTTATTTTAGACATTGGTGGACAAGATATGAAATGCCTGAGGGTTAAAGACGGCGTTATTGAGCACATTATGCTCAATGAGGCTTGTAGTTCAGGCTGCGGGAGTTTTATTGAAAGTTTTGCAACGGGTCTAAATCTTGAGATCTCGGAATTTGCGCAAGCCGCCATGAAAGCACAGCGTCCTGTTGACTTGGGGAGTCGTTGTACGGTCTTTATGAATAGTCGCGTAAAGCAGGCACAAAAAGAAGGTGCAACGGTAGGAGATATTGCAGCTGGTCTGGCAATCTCCGTGGTAAAAAATGCGCTTTTTAAAGTAATTAAGATTCGCGATGCTCATGATGTGGGGAGTAAAGTCATTGTTCAGGGTGGAACATTCCTTAACGATGCAGTCTTGCGCGCATTTGAGCAACTTTCGGAAGTTAATGCGGTGCGTCCTGATATTGCAGGCAATATGGGTGCATATGGCGCCGCCTTGTTGGCGCGCGATCGCTATGAACTTGCGTTGAAAACAAGTGAGCGCATGCAGGGTAAAACGGAAATCGAGTCGTCCATTCTGACCTATGAACAAATTGCAGTTCTTTCGCCTGCCCATCGCACGGTGCGCTGTAAGGCGTGCTCTAATAGCTGCTTGCTTACGATAAACGATTTTGGTGTGGACGAAAAAACGGGTAAAAATCGTCGTTTCATAACGGGCAATCGCTGCGAGAAGGGTGCAGGAACTCTTGACGAGAGCAAACAGGTTCCTAATCTGTATGAATATAAGAGTAGTCGTCTTTTTGATTATCAGCCTCTTTTGCCAGAAACAGCAACCCGAAGCACGGTAGGTATTCCACGTGCCCTCAATATGTACGAGAACTACCCATTTTGGTTCACTTTCTTTACCCAACTGGGTTTCCGTGTTGTTTTGAGTGATCCATCCACTAAGAAGACGTATGAGGCAGGCATTGAGTCAATGCCTTCTGAAAGCGTGTGTTATCCCGCAAAACTCTCTCACGGGCACATTATGGATTTGCTTGATAAGAAGCCTGATTTTATTTGGTTCCCTTGCTCAAAATGGGAGCGTCTTGAAGATGGCGGTGCAGGAAATCACTTTAACTGTCCCATTGTGGCAAGCTATCCAGAAGCTTTGCGCTTAAATATTGATGAGCTACTTACTTCTGAGGTTCAGTTTTTAAACACCTGGTTGCCTTACGATAAAAAGGAGCCTTTAAAAAAACGCCTTCATTCAGAATTAATGGAAGCTCATCCGGAGCTGATGGGGGCTGCAGGCGTTCCTAGTTTTGCTGAGGTAAGCGCTGCGGTTGATGCAGCTTGGAATGAGGATGAAGAATTCAAACGTGATATCCGTGCAAAAGGTGAAGAAACGCTTGCTTGGATGGAAGAAACGGGTACACACGGAATTGTCCTGGCAGGACGTCCATATCATAATGACCCCGAAATAAACCATGCTATACCTGAACTTTTAACGAGCTTTGGCCTTGCTGTTTTGACCGAAGATTCCGTTGCTCATTTAGGAGAGCTTGAGCGGCCTATTCGTTTGGTCGACCAGTGGATGTATCACACTCGCCTGTATGCTGCGGCAAAGGTCGCAACACAGCGCCATGACTTAGATCTGATACAGCTTAATAGTTTTGGGTGTGGACTTGATGCTTTGACGACCGATCAAGTCCAAGAAATTCTTGAGCGTGCTGGTAAGGTTTATACCGTTCTCAAGATTGATGAAGTTTCCAACTTAGGTGCAGCCCGAATTCGCGTACGTAGCTTGCTGGCGGCGCTAAAAGACCAGGCAGATGAGCGTGCCGAAATTCAGGGCATGCCGCACGGGTGTGCTGTTGGCGGCCTTGATGTTGACGATTTGCGAGCCGATGTAGAGGCACGCATCAATGAAAAGACCGGTAAAACTGAAGGGCGCATTGCTTCTGAAATAACCGGCGTCACGCCTGTAAGTTTTACCGAGAAGGCATCGCATGAATTAAAACAACGCTTCCATCATCGCAAAGGAGCAACAACTGAATTTCCTCGTGCGGTATTTACGGAGAAAATGAAAGAAGAAGGCTATACCATTTTGGCTCCCCAAATGGCGCCGATTCACTTTGAGTTGCTGGTTGATATTTTCCGTCGCTTTGGATACAACTTTGAGTTGTTGCCTTCAGTGGATAATGGTGCGGTAGATGCCGGCTTAAAGTACGTCAATAACGATATTTGCTATCCCTCTGTTTTGGTTACTGGTCAAATTATGGAAGCGGTCATGTCGGGACGATATGATACTAACAAGCTCGCTGTAATTATTACGCAAACAGGTGGTGGTTGTCGTGCCACAAATTATATTGCTCTTATTCGCAAAGCTTTAGCTTCGGTGGGGCTGCCTCATGTGCCGGTAATTGCGCTTTCCTTTAAGGACTTGGGAGAATCTAATCCAGGATTTAGTGTTACTCCAAAAATGCTTCTTCAGGCTGCGTATGCACTGAGCTATGGCGATTTGTTGATGACAACACTATATAGAACGCGTCCTTATGAACAGGAAGCGGGCAGCGCAAATGCTCTGTTTGATTATTGGATGAAAGCTTGTAAGGCTCAGCTTGCCCAAGGCCTTTCCTACCGAGAATTTAAGCGTACAGTGATCCGTATTGTGGAGGATTTTGACACGATTCCTCTTCAGGGAGAGGGAACCAAACCGCGCGTAGGTGTGGTGGGTGAGATATTAGTAAAATTCCACCCTACTGCCAATAATCAGATTATTGATATTATTGAGCGAGAGGGTTGCGAAGCGGTTGTGCCTGGTTTGGTAGAGTTTTTCTTGTTTGGCATTGCTGGCGGTATTTTCCAAAAAGACCCGTTGGGTCGGAGTGCAAAAGGCGCTGTTGGCAGCAGAATAGCACTGCGCTTTATCCAGGGACTGCGCGCTCCTATAACAAAAGCACTCAACGCATCAAGCCGTTTTTCGGCACCTGCAAGCATTTATGAGCTTGCGGAATACGCAAGTGATATTTTGTCTCTTTGTAATTCCATGGGTGAAGGATGGCTGCTTACCGCAGAAATGGTTGAACTCATAAAGATTGATGCCCCTAATATCGTCTGTACGCAGCCCTTTGCTTGTTTGCCAAATCATGTGGTTGGCAAGGCTGTTATTAAAGAACTGCGCCGTCGGTATCCTTCCAGCAATATTGTTGCGGTAGATTATGATCCGGGAGCTTCTGAAGTTAATCAGCTGAATCGTATCAAGTTGATGATTAGTGTAGCGAAGGCAAATTTAGCTGAAAAGGAGCAGGAAGCGCGGCGTATGCGTGATCAATTTGTGCATGCTCATAGTCCGCAGATAGACCAAAAAGACGCAGGGGTGCTTGAAATTGAGACGCGTCGCGTATCGGATTAGGCTGTTCCCCCAAGAGAGGTTGCCTCAGTGAACTAAGAGAGGATTGTGACATTTGTCTTTACTCGACGGACGCTATCGGTGCAGCTACATTGAGTTTTGGATAAATAGATAGGGTAGAGTGATTCTGAGGTTGACTGCGGCAGGGATTTTGTTCTTGTCGCAGGCTTTGCTGGCGACAGAATGACAGAGGTTGTGTCCTTTTTTGCTCTATGACAAAAAGGACAATGCTGCTTTATAATGGCAATTCTTAGCTATCGTACTTTTTGTTTTTTGGCGAGTGTGCTACACTTGCGCCCGGCTTCGAGAGCTTTTCTGCTGAGCGAAGCCTCATGCTTGCACCGTTGGGCCCTGCATTCATGAATTATTGTTGCCCAAAGCCCGCGATATTAGTTCGTGTGGAGACAAGGAGATAGTGATGAAAAAGAATACAACGTATGTTGCCCAAGCGGGTGTGATTGCCGCTGCCTATGCTGCTACCACGTTGGTAGCGTTTATGTTCTTACAAGGCTTGGCTTGGGGCCCGGTTCAATTTCGCATTTCAGAGGCACTGTGTGTCCTAGCGCTCTTTACGCCGGCCGCTGTGCCTGGTTTAACCATTGGTTGCGTTATAGCAAATTTAATCTCATTGGTAATAAACGGTACGGGCTCTTTGGGATTATTGGATGTGGTTTTTGGAAGCTTGGCTACATTTTTGGGATCGCTTTGGTGTTGGAAGATGCGTGAGAAAAAAGGCATTGCATTGTTAGGTTTTGTTGTGGCAAATGCACTTATTGTTCCGGCCTATTTGCCTATCATTTTGCAAGGACTTGGTTTTTATACCATTCCTTTTACCAATGTTGCTCTGGATGGCTTGTACTTGCCCATGTATCTATTTGGTGTTGTCAGCATTGCTGTCGGTCAAGCTGTTGTGATATACGCATTAGGACTACCTTTGTCTAAGGCACTCAGCCGCGCCGGGTTAGACGTAAAGCTGAACAGATGTGATCCGGCAGGGTTAATTTGCTGTAAACGTTACCGTTCTTAAAAGTTTTACATAGAAGCACGTATGTAGAAGTGTGACCTGCTGCTTTGAGTGTGGAAAATGTGTATTCATTTGTCAAACCTAAAGAAAATATAATACAGAGATGATGTCAGAGATGATGTCTAGTTTCTCATAGAAGTAAGGTATAGTGTCTCTGTCAATGTAATTGAATTGATAATAACGAGATAGGTAAGGTTGACGTATTAATGAACACAGAATGCTCTCGCAAAAATGCTGCTATTGTGGCATTTTTCACGCTTTGTGTATGCTTGCTGGCATTGCCCGTAGTTCTGGGCAGTGTAGGAAGAGATGTTGCCTACGCAGCTAATATAGCAACAGGCACAAGTGGCACTGTAGATTGGACAATTGACTCAGAAGGCGCACTGACCCTTACACCAAGCGGTGGCGCAGATGTAGGAACGCTTGCTTCCCTTAGCGGTCAGCCAGGAGGTTCTCCCTGGTATGATCATCGCAGAGATATTATTTCAGTAAAAATAGCAGAAGGGAAAGTAATATATGGTGGAGAGTCAATCTCGCACCTGTTTTATGATTGCTCCGATCTTGCCTCGGTTGATTTAACGAATTTTGATACATCAAACGTTGTGGATATGACAGGGGTGTTTAAGTATTGCTCTGGTCTTGTTTCGCTTGATTTGTCTAGCATGGAAACACAAAACGTGACTGATATGAATTCAATGTTTCATGGCTGCAGTGACCTTACTTCGCTTAAAATCTCAAACTTTAATACGGCAAAGGTAACAAGCATGTATCAGATGTTTGCCAACTGCTCAGTGTTGACTTCGCTGGAGATTGGCAATTTTGAGACTTCTAACGTCACGGACATGAGCCTTATGTTTAATAGATGCTCAGAGCTTGCTTCGCTTAATGTGTCGAACTTTGATACGTCAAAAGTAACGGATATGCAATACATGTTTGGCAACTGCTCAACGTTGACTTCGCTTGATTTATCCAAATTCAATACCGCAAATGTGACGAGCATGCACTCAATGTTCACTCAGTCTTCAGGCCTTGAAGCCCTTACCTTTTCTGATCAATTTGTAACAACAATGGTAACCGACACAAGTTTTATGTTTACCGAGTGCTCAAGTCTCACTGCTTTGGATGTGTCAAATTTTGACACCTCAAACGTAGAGGAGATGGGTTTTATGTTCAAAGGCTGCTCAAGTCTTACTTCTCTTGATGTATCAAACTTTGACTTCAGCAAATCAGAGTCAGTGGCTTCTATGTTCAATGGCTGTTCAAAGCTTACTTCTCTTATTTTGCCCGCTAACGTTAGTTTTCCGAGCACAGCTACCGCGAGTTCCATGTTTGAGGGATGTTCTGAACTGACAACTCTTGATGTGTCGGGTTTTGATACGTCTAATATTAGAGATATGTATGCTATGTTCATGGACTGCTCTAGTCTGACAACTCTTGATGTGTCGGGTTTCGATACCTCAAACGTGACAAACATGATTGAAACATTTAAGGGCTGCTCAAACGTGACTTTTCTTGATTTAACTGGATTTAAGATAAATACAGAACCTGAGAATTTCTATATTTATAATCCCTTTGATGGGGTTCCTTTGTCTTCGGTTAAGCTTGGAGAAGAAACTAACACGTTAATTAAAACTGCAATACCGCTTCCCGCTTATGGAGTGATACTAGATCAGCCGGCAGACATTAAGACGACCGGGAAATGGGCAGATGAAAGCAATGCGCCTTACGACTCTCTTACATCCGCTCCAGCGGGCACGTACACTGCTCAAAACAACGCACCCCTTGATA
>CAYJGC010000011.1:29172-41815 GCA_964369725.1 uncultured Eggerthella sp. | reverse complement strand
AGGGGTAGATGTAGGTATCGCACTTATAAGGGTATGTATTGTGTTGAAAAACTAGCCACAATGCTATCAACGCCTTACAAAGTCATTGAGGTGCGAACAGGTTCATTGTTAAGAGAGAGAAGGGTGTATGAGTATGGAAGAAACAGTTGGCGCAACAGTCAGTCGTCGCAACTTCCTTAAAATGTCTGCTTTTGTCGGAGGGGTGGCTGGTATAGCTGGTGCTACGTCGTTGACAGCTCCTGCTGCTGAAGAAGCATTTGCGGCATCATATTATGATGATATCTATGAAGAGTTTAATATCGACCGTGAAAAGTTTAAGCGCTATGACGAAGTTTATAATGCATTTGCAATTAAGAATGGCATTGGCCCTAAGGCAATAGAAGGTTTCCCTTTGCCGGAGCCTTTGAATGAAGATTACGTTCGACAACTTACGAGTGATGATTTCGAGATACCTTTTGAAATAGGTTCTCCTGGATTCACGGGGTTGGATATTGCTTTAGCTAACTCTGCTTCAGCGGTTGAACAGTTAACCGGTTCCATGTTGTCGCGTAATGGTGCGGACGTATGTGAAGTTAAAGAAGATGGCAGACTTGTTCCTATTTCGCTTCTTGGTCAAACAACCGAGAGTTTTCCTGCTATGAATCCTGCTGCTGATGCTTTTGGTGTGAGCGAAGAGAAATGGGAATTTGAAACTCCAGCAGAGGCAAGCGCGGCAGTTAAGAAAGCAGCCAAGCTCTTTGGTGCTGATCTCGTAGGGATATGTCGTTATGACGAGAATTTTGTGTATGGTACCGAACGTTGGACGCCTACCAATCGTGCAGATTACAAGCCTTTGAAAGAAGAATGGGACTACTTTAAACCGGTTGAGTTTGACTTCGAGCCTAAGTCGGTTATTGTTATGGCAATGGAAATGGACTATGAGGCAATGTCCATGCCTGCTACCAATATTTCACGTGCTGGCGCTCGTATTAGTTACTCCAGAATGCCTTTTGTTTCTCTCACTTTGGCGCAATTCTTGCGTAAGCTAGGATACAACACCTTCCATGCTGGTAACAATCGCTCACCTTCCGTTCCAGAAGCCATTATGGCTGGTCTTGGTGAGCCTAGTCGTATGAGTATTCTGGTTACGGAAGAGTTTGGCCCACGCGTTCGTCTCATGAAGGTATTTACTGACCTTGAGTGCGAATATGATCGTCCCAAAAAGTTTGGTGTGCGCGAATTTTGTGATGTTTGCCAGGTCTGTGCCGAGGCTTGTCCTACGCAAGCGCTATCATACTTGCCTTATGGAGATCCAGGCAATAAGCCTGCTAGTACCTGCGAGCAGGATATTGGACCGGGAAAATGGTACACCGACGCGCAAGCATGTCTTTCAAATTGGTATGAAAGTGTTCCTGGTAACGGCGGTTGTAGTATTTGCATTGCAGTTTGTCCCTACAATAAGCTTAAAACATGGAATCATGATTTGGTAAAAGTTATTACGCGCGTACCCGGTCTTAACAGTCTTGCACGTTATTTTGACCATTTCTTTGGTTTTGGCAATATTCCTGACGACGAAGAAATTGCAGGTTTCTGGAAGGCTTAGTTCGTATATTTACGTGTTTAATATCATTGAAATTCGATTGCCTTTTGGGTGATTGGTAGAGAGGAATCATCATGATAGAAGTATTGATTTATTCGTTGGCGGCTGCTGGTGCTGGTGTTGCGATAACATTGTTGGCTCAGCGAATCATGGGGGCCAACAAAAAGCAGATGGTTAAGGTGTGGTCGCTCGTTTTAAGCGTTATAGCAGTTCTAGCGGTGGCTTTCTCAATAGATTGGGGCTATGCGTCGTATCTTGAAGGCGAACCACAGGCTGCGTCTATTGGATTTTTGGTCTTTGGTGGCATTGGCATTGTCTTTGGGTTGGCAGCGTTTCGTTTGATGACCATGAAGGCAAAGAGCGAAGAGGCTGAAGCAGAGGAAGTGGTTCTCACTGCTTAGAGTGGCTATGCGGGAAGTCTTTTCGTGTGCAGGTTGCTTCTTCTTTCATATATAACTTATAGGACACTCGGTATGTCTTATAAGGTTAGCTACAGATGGTCGCCCTATGCGGCCATCTGTAGTTTATGGAGGCAAGTGGATGCTATCCTGCTGGTTTGTAAAACAGCCGTATCTTTACCGAGCTCGCCTCCAAAAAAAGATACAGACCTTACTTGCTATGTTGTTTTATGTGAAGAATTGTAGTTTTCGCGTTCGGGCGCGCGGAAAGGCTACAGATTTTGCTTGGTTTCCTCTACGGCATCAATTAACTCTTGTTGAGAATGAACATTCATTTTTTGATACACATGCTTTACGTGAGTTTTTGAAGTTCCTTCTGAGATAACAAGCTGCTTGCTAATATTGCCAGAGTTTCTTCCTTGAGCAAGCAGTTTTAAGACATCGGTTTCGCGTGGAGTAAGCTTAGCTTTTTTTGCAACAACTTCACAGGCTTCTTCAAGAACGTTTAAGGTGAGTCGCGTATCTTGTGGTGAGATGCTGCCCCAATTGCTTTTCATGTTGTTGTTGCCGTATAGAAGCATGGCGCATAGCATGATGAAAAATACGACCACTGAAGCCATAGACAATTGAGTAAATGCAGGCGCGCCTGCATTATCCAAGCCAATCATAAGGAGAAGACTTAAGAGTTCTCCGGCAAAAAGACTAGCGTAGCCCAATGTTGCAAGTGAGTAGTAATTAAAAGAAGAATAGCGTATCAAATAAGCAAATAGGGCAAAAATAATTCCGTTGGTGAATGAGCGTGATGAAGTATAAAGAATGCTTGCCAAGGGTGCCAAGATATCGCTTTGCAAGTTCACTAAGAGCATCCCTAATACCATGGCAGGAATACCTACAACAAAGAGGAGCCTGTTGAAGTTGAGACGCATGTAGAGCGCTAAATAAACTATAACGACGGCAGATATAAACATACCAAATGAGCGAATGGCAATAAAAAAATCGGGTAGAGCTTCGGTATAAAACTGGAGAGAGACAAAAGGTGCTCCCACGATAAAGAGGGTTGCTATTAGGAGGAACGGCAATCTGTCTTTAGGTTGTTTAGTCTTTTTACTAGCTTTCTGAGTGCTTTTGTCAAAGCACCTAGCAAAATAATAAAGACCAAAGGGTCCTACAAGCATAATTGTTGCATAGAAGCTTTGGGGGACTGCATCAATAAAAGGAAATATTAACGCAAGGATAATTCGCGAAATTGAAAAGAAGACTAAAGTGGCAACGGTGCCTGCGGTAGCCATTGATTTAACGAGAATAGGAATATAACAAATGTGACCAAGCACAAAGAGACTGAGAAGCACGAGACCAAATAGGGGATGTGGTGTAAAAAATGGTGAAAGCAGCCATACCGCGGGGGTGATAGCCATAAGGACGCTGCAAATAAGCAACGTAGAGTAGGAATTGGCAATTTCAATCCCTTTACGATGCAGTAAGAATAATCCGGTTACGACAAGGAGCGCTATAGTTAACACAAATGCACTACTCAGCTCTTCTCCAAGTGTTCCCGCACCTAAAGTTAACGAGTAGGTTCTTTGAAATGAAAATAAGCTTAGATCCGCAAGACCGTATAAAACAGAAAGCCCAAAAAAGAGCCATGTTTGGTGCCGGTTGGGAAGCATTTTGAAGCAGGCGTTGAATCTCTCTTTTATGGTACTGCGCATACTAGCTCCTATCTTGCAGGGTCACTCGTTTGTTCTGATGGCTCACAATCAAGGTACGAGAAAATTCTATTGTATCACCTTGTCGCCTTTAGTGTGGTGCTGCCACTTTGGTGCGATGTTTGCCTAAAACGGAGAAACTTTAGTGTGAAAAAATTCTCTCCAATATTGCAGTCATAATTATATCCTCGCAACGCAAAACCCCCGCCCTTATTGCGTAATACTAGCTACCCCTTGAAGGGGTATTTTGAGGGGTACCCATAAAGGGGGTTTGAAGTGGCCTCTTAACAAGGGGAAAATATGCTCCGGGTTACATGGATTACCACGAGAGGAATCCAACAAGAGAGGATGTTTTCTTGAAGGGAGAGAGCATGGAAGAAGTAAACAAGGCACTGCGTTCATTTGATTTAGGATCATACGTTGGCTTAGTTGCTACGGGCGGAAACGAGACCGATTTTCTCAATGAGATTATTAATGTCATCATAGAAGACTCAACCTTTGTGTTTGATGATGATTGGATTAATCAAGAAATTCCACGAATAGAAGCTGATCTCCGAAAAGCCCTAGAAGCCGACAAAAAACCTGTGACGGCATTTTGTTATCTTCAAAGAATTCAAGAAAGTGAACTAGGTGACTATTGCCGTAATTTGTTTATGCGAACAACGGCAGAGAATATGGTGATTACTGCGGTTGCGGAGGCTGAGCATATAAAAGTTACCAAAGAAGATATCGCTACATACATGAAGAATTATCGTCTTCAGTACGCCAATCTTTTAATGAGTGAGCCTGAAGTAACTGAGGACGATTTGCATAATGCAATAAAAACAAAAAAGGTTTTGCGGTTTCTCTTAGAAAACAATACATGGAATAAAGGCATTTCGTAGATTTGAGTTTTTGTAAGCGTAACAGGCGCGTGAGTCCAGCTTCTGAAGCTCACCCTTCTGAGCTTTGTGAGTAAGGGACGTGAGATGGTGGGTGTGTTTCGGTTACTACCTTAACCCAGCATCTAGCCGAAACGCCCCAGCAGATAAAAGTTGAACTTGGAAGTAGATGAAAGCAAGAGATGGAAAGTAAAAAAATGGATACGAAGCCACCGGTAAGTAGAAAAATTGCAAAGCTGCTGTTTATGGCGGGATTTGCAATTGTTTTGGTGCTAGGCATAATGAACGTCTTATACGAAGAACCTTTCGATGAGGTCTTTATGCAAGAGTTTGACCAGTTTAATGAATGGGAACAGGTAAATTCTGATCCTCTCGTTTTTAGTGTTTCCCAGGACGGAACCCAAGTTGGCTATTTGGCTTTTGACGAACACTACGGCTATCAATCAGATATCGTAATGGGTACATTGGTGGGTTTGGATGGAGTTGTTTTACAAACCTCGGTGTATCAAGAAGACGAGACTCCTGCCTATATTCGAAAGTTAGTGGGTGCAGCGTTCTATAAAAATAATTTTATAGGAGATTCTATTGAGCAGGGTTTCAGTGTTGACACAAACGTCGATGCGGTTACTAAGGCAACCATATCTTCTAATGCGGTAGCAAATGCGGTTGAGAAGAGTGTTAGCTATGTAGGGGAGAACTACCTTGATATTGAGGTGATTCCCGCAAACGGCGACACCATAAAAGTGACATCAAGTGACTTTGTTTTGCTGGGCATGTTTGTTTTGGCTATAGCCGCAACAAGATTTCCTAAGCTTTCTTGGTTACAGTGGGTTACGAGAATTTACTCGGTAGTAATGCTGGGGTTTGTCATTGCTCAGTTTATTACTCTTTCGGTTTTGGTTGCATTCTTTTCATTTGAGTGGCCTAGTCTAGTTGATTATTTGCGCTGGTATATTATGATTTTTGGTGTACTCGCTCTGCTGCTTATTACCGGGAAGAATTCCTATTGTTCTCACATGTGTCCTTTTGGAGCTTTTCAAGAAATTGAAGCTGCTTTTGCAGGGTCTCTTTGTAAGACAAACGCAAGTCGCCGTATTGCTGCATGGGCTCGCTACATTCCTGGTGTGTTACTCTTTGTCGCAGTTGTGCTGGCCTTCGTCACGCATGATATGATTTTCTTAACGTATGAACCGTTCTCTCTTCTCTTTGGTCAGGTTGGTGAAGGGGTTCACTGGGCGCTCCTGCCTATAGTCTTGGTTGCAAGTATTTTCTTTAAGCGATTCTATTGTCGCTATGCTTGCCCTGTTGGATATGTCTTGAGAAAGATAGTCTCTGGTCGCAATAAGGTGGTGAATAAAATTGGAAGAAAAAGAGAAAAACACGAAGAAGCTTGAGGGGCGTGATATCTTAGCTGCAATTCTTGCCGTTGCGATTGCGGGAGTTTCGTTGGCTACGATTCTGAGTGGCTTACAAGCTGGTTAAAGGTTGTGAGGTGCTTTGATGCTGAGGCTTGTAGATGTTTGCTCTAATTGAGGACTTCAGCTTAAAAGGTTGATGTTCGATAAGGTATCGTGTACGTAATGGGTTAACTGGTAAGTGCATCTGATTTTCTTGCAGAAGTGACCATAGAAATAAAACCAGAGATGGTATCTTCGGAGGTTATTATGGGCTGTGTGCACATTTATTGTGGCGATGGTAAAGGAAAAACGACTGCCTGCATTGGTTTAGCCGTGCGTCAAAGCGGTGTTAAGGATGCAAAAGTTTTATTTGTACAGTTCTCAAAATGTGGTGATTCGAGCGAAGTGGAAGTATTGAAGAGCATTCCCGCTATAGAATATCGCTGCGTACCTCAACGTTTTGGTTTCAGTTGGAATATGACTAACGAGCAAGTACAAGAAGCAACCGTGTTGTATTCAAACTTGCTTGAAGAGGCATTGCACGATTCCGAAAAGTACGATCTACTTGTTTTAGATGAAGTGCTGTCTAGTTGTAGTAACGGTTTTATTTCTGAAGCACGATTGACGGAATTTTTGCAAAATCTGCCACAAAATCTTGAGGTTGCTTTGAGCGGAAGAAACCCCAGTGAGTCTCTTATAGAGACGGCAGATTATGTGTCAAGCATACAAAAGGTTAAACACCCCTATGACGAAGGGCAACCGTCGCGCAAGGGTGTGGAGTACTAAACTACGAAAATTGTTTTGATTAGGTACGTTTTAAGCAGGGAAAGCTGGTGAAAATCCAGCACAGTCTTACCTCTACTGTAATTGTGAATTTCACAAAAGTCAGATCGCCTGCCAACATAAGTAATGAGCTCTTAGGTGGGGAGTCTTTATCTAGTAAAGCCCCAGCCTGCGAGTCAGATTTTGAAAGGATATCGTGGTTTCCGAGGGGCATTATATTGAAGTAGGAAAAACGCGGCTTCGTTGTGGTTTTACTACGGGTTCGTGCGCTACTGCTGCTGCTCTTGCAAGCACACAACGTCTTATGAATGGCCGGTGGCCTGACGTAGTTTGCATTCAAACGCCAGCAGGTATTGACTACATAGCACACCCTGAAGCATGTGAGTTTTCATCCGACAAGAATTCGGCTCAATGTGGCATCCGTAAAGATGCCGGAGATGACCCTGATGTAACAGAGGGACGCCTGATATATGCCCAAGTCAGTAAAGTGGGAACTGCAGGTGCGGTGATTATTGAGGCAGGCGAAGGAGTTGGTCGGGTGACGCGCGCAGGGCTTGATCAAATGCCAGGCGAGGCGGCTATAAACTCGGTTCCACGAAAGATGATTCAAGATCAGTTGCACTCCTTCGTCGAAGGACAACCCTTTGGCTTGCGCGTAGAGATTTCGGTAGAAGAGGGAAAAGAACTGGCAAAGCATACCTTTAACCCACGTTTAGGAATTGAAGGCGGTATATCAATCCTGGGTACTAGTGGTATTGTTCGTCCTATGAGTGAAGAAGCTTTGATTGAATCGGTAAAGCTTGAGATAAAAAGTATTGCTGCTTCTGGTGCGCGCAACATAGTGCTCAGTCCTGGGAATTACGGAAGAGCATATTGTGATAATGAGTTGGCGTTGAAAAATGCTCCGATTGCACTTTGTAGTAACTATATCGGACAAGCTATAGATTGTGCCGTATTGCACGGTTTTGAAACTATTGTCTTGGTTGGTCATTTTGGCAAGCTTGCGAAAGTGGCTTGCGGTGGTATGAATACACATTCAAGCGTATGCGATGGGCGCTTTGAAGTTTTGTGTACGCATGCAGCGTTGTGCGGTGCCGACGTTGAGCTTATTCGTAACATGTATAAAGAAGTTACGGTCGATGGTGCTCTTGAGTATGTGCGCCAAGCAAGGCTTGATAGAGAGGTGCTTGATTCGATTGCATTGCAATTACACAAGCACTTATCATACCGCGCAGGTAAGGTAGATATTGGTGCAGTATTTTTCTCTCAAAAATATGGAATGTTAGGGGCAACACCTCAGATAGATAAGCTCCTGCATAAGTTTAACAATACGAGTGAAGGTGCAGACGATGATTAATTTTGTAGGAGCAGGTTCTGGTGCTGTTGATTTAATTACGATGCGTGGGGCAAAATTATTATCCGAGTCAGACTGTATAATTTATGCAGGAAGCTTGGTGAATCCTGAGCTTTTAGAGTACAGGAAAGAGAGCTGTGAGGTTTTTGATAGCGCAGGCATGACCCTTGAGGAAGTTCTTGCTGTCATGGCTGATCAGGAAAAAAAAGGACATATGACCGTGCGTTTACATACGGGAGATCCCAGCCTGTATGGTGCTATACGCGAGCAAATGGACGAACTGGATAGGTTGAATATTTCATATAAGGTATGTCCCGGTGTTTCATCATTTTCCGGAGCCGCATCCGCGCTTTGTGCAGAATATACGCTGCCGCAGGTTAGCCAGTCGGTCATTATTACACGTATGGCAGGACGAACCCCTGTTCCTGAAAGAGAAGAACTTCGGTCACTTGCTCGTCATGGAGCAACCATGGTGTTGTTTTTATCTTCAAGCCTTTTGGAGCGCGTGGAGGAAGAGTTGTTAGCTGGAGGCGTTTACACTAAAGACACGCCTGCAGCAATTGTATACAAGGCAACCTGGCCGGAGGAAGTGGTGTATCGCTGTAGTGTAGGTACGCTTGCGCAGACTGCCAAAGATAATGGCGTAACAAAGACGGCGCTTATTACCGTAGGTGATTTTTTGGGTGATGCTTACGAACGCAGTAAGCTTTACGACCCAACTTTTGCTCATGGGTTTCGTGCGATTAGCGAGTAGTTGCTGTTGGTGTGTGGCTGTGTCTTTTGTTTGGAATTATTGTTGCTTCGTTGAAAGAGGGGGATATGTCGATAGCTATTGTTGCTTTTACCAAAAAAGGCGCCTTAGTTGCGCAACAAATAGCACGCGAATTAGATGCCGACGTGACCGTAGCCCCTCCCTTGACAAAAGAATGCTGCTTGCCTGCTTATGAAACTTTAGCTACGTGGACTAAGTATGCGTGGGATCATTATAAGCATCTGGTGTTTGTGGGGGCGTGCGGAATTGCCGTGCGCGCCATAGCGCCTCATGTTACAGACAAATTTAGCGACCCAAGTGTCGTAGTATTAGATGAAAAGGCAACATTTGTGGTACCTCTGCTTTCGGGTCATGTGGGTGGCGCTAATGAATTGGCGATACAGATTGCATCACTCGTAGCCGCCCAGCCTGTTATTAGCACAGCAACCGATCTCAATGGTTTGTTTGCCGTAGATGTATGGGCGCAAAAACAAAAGCTTCACCTATCAGATAGAGATTTAGCACGTTATGTTTCTGCAAGTATTTTATCGGGAAAGAAAATTCATATCGAAAGTGATTTTGATATTACAGGAGATATTCCCCTTGAACTATCAGGGGATAAAGATTCTTCGGTATGCATTTATATTACCTGCCATGCTGAACCTACAGATTCTCTTCGTCTGATCCCTCAGGTTTTGCATGTAGGAATAGGGTGCAGGCGCGGCAAAGAGGTGGATGATATTGAGTCTTTCGTTAGGGAAGTGTTGAATGAGTACAAGCTTGATATGAGAGCGGTTGCAAGTGTACGGAGTATTGATATCAAAAAAGATGAGCAAGGTATTGTTGAGTTTTGTGAAAAACATGAGCTTCCCTTTGTTACGCATGCTTCCGAAGAACTTGCTTCGGTCGAAGGTGATTTTGCGGAGAGCATTTTCGTAAAAAATACCGTGGGAGTAGGAAATGTGTGCGAACGCGCTGCTGCTATGGCTGCGCCGAGAATATTAGTTAAAAAGCGTACGGGGGACGGAATTGCTTTGGCGATATCTTGTGAGTACGTAAGTTTTTGTTTTGATGAAAGTGGCAAATAAATGACATTGTATGTAGTAGGTATTGGTCCTGGTGGGCTTGATGATATGACGATACGAGCTGGAAAAGCCCTTGAGGCCGCTGATATCATTATTGGTTACAAAGTATACGTTGACCTTGTTCGGGATAGTTTTACCAACGCACACGTTATTTCTTCACCTATGAAAAAAGAGGTTGACCGTTGTCGTCAAGCGTATGAATTGGCGCGATCGGGAAAAACTGTTGCGATGGTGTGTTCGGGAGATAGTGGCATCTATGGCATGGCTGCTTTAGTGTATGAGGTGGAGCAGGAGTTTTCTCCCGAAAAGATATCCATAAAGATAATTCCTGGGGTTACCGCAGCATGCTCGGGGGCTGCTGTTTTAGGTGCTCCGCTTACCCATGATTGTGCCTTAGTTTCACTTTCTGACCTTTTGACTGAATGGTCTCAGATTGAAAAGCGACTCGAATGCTGTGCTTTGGGAGATTTTGCCATTAGTTTATACAATCCGCGCAGCAAAGGGCGATCAGAGTATTTAGACAAAGCGTGTGAAGTTTTGCTGCGCCATAAAGACCCGAAAACAATATGTGGGTACGTGCAAAACATTGGACGCGATGGCGAGAGATCGGTTGTTTGTACATTGGGTGATTTGGTAGGAAATACTGAAATAAATATGTTCACCACAGTATTTATTGGCAGCAGTCAAACGCAGTGTATCGATGGCAAAATGGTTACACCACGCGGTTATATGCAACGAGGTGACTAGTATGAAAATTCTCCTCTTTGGCGGAACGAGCGAAGGGCGTCTTTTAGGAGAATGGCTCAGCGCGCAAAAGATAGATTATTTGATGTGTGTAGCAACATCGTATGGTGCTGGTATGCTAGATATTTCTGCTTGTGTTTCTGTAGGCCGTCTTGACGAAGCCGAAATGATAAAGCTTATGAAACAAGACTTCACCTTGGTTGTAGATGCGACACATCCCTACGCTACTGAAGCTAGTAAGACTATTGCCGCAGCTTGCAGACATACTTCATTGCGTTATCTTCGCCTTGTGAGGGAAGGGGCAGGTGAAGCTTGTAAAGACGGCGAAGATTGTAAAGACGGCTTAGTTGTAAGGGTCAAAAACACACAAGAAGCTTGTCGTCATTTAGAAACGTTACCGGGCAATATATTGTTAACAACAGGCAGTAAGGACTTGTTTGAGTATCGCAGTTTTGTTCATCGGCTGTATCCTCGGGTGTTGCCTTGTCTGTCTTCGCTTCAGGCTTGCTTAGAGAATACTATTTCTCCAAAGCAGATAATTTGTATGCAAGGCCCATTTTCGCAAGAAATGAACGAGGTGATTCTTCGTGAATTCAATATTGCCATCATGGTTACCAAATCCTCGGGTGAGGTAGGTGGATTTTTGCAGAAGCTACGCGCAGCTAAGAATTGTGGCTGTATATCCATCGTGATTAACAGGCCTTGCGAAGAATACGGATTGAGTCTTGGTGAGATACAGCAGTTGCTTATCGAAGAAAGGTGTTAGTTCATGACTGTTTATGTACTTGGTACCGGTCCTGGTAATCCTCGCTTGCTAACGGTCGCTGCTCAAGAGGCTCTTGCATGCAGCAGTCTTATTATTGGGTCAAATCGCCTCATTGAACCGTATAGACATGATGAAAAAAAATGTTGTGTTGCCCTTATTAATCCGCAAAGAATTCTAGAAGAAATTATGGCATCAAAGGCAGAGCATATAGCAGTTCTTATGTCGGGAGATATAGGTTTTTATTCCGGTGCTGACAAGCTTCGCACGTTGCTCATGCAAGAAAATATAGAAGTGGAATATATTCCAGGCATTTCAAGCCTCGTGTATTTTTGCACAAAGCTCCATCAGTCTTGGGATAAAGTAAAACTTGTGTCTGCTCATGGGAGAAAACATAACCTTGTGGGAGAGATTCAAACTCATCATCAGGTATTTGCTTTATTGGGAAGTGACTTTACCGTTCATGACTTGGCGCAAGGTCTCCTGGCGGTTGGTTTAGGAGACGTGTCGGTATTTGTTGGAGAGAATCTTTCGTATAACAATGAAGTGATAGTGAGCACCACAGCTCGTGAGCTTTTATTGCGCGAGTTCTCTTCGCTTAGTGTGGTATTGATTTGCAATCCTTATCCTGTCAAGCGAGGCTTTGCCGCGCCATCTTTGCGTGACGCAGATTTTATTCGCGACAGCGTGCCAATGACAAAAGAAGAAGTACGCATGGTAAGCATTGCGAAACTTCGGATAGAATCACATAGTATAGTGTGGGATATCGGTGCTGGAACAGGATCAATAAGTATAGAGGCTGCGTTAGCTGCAACTAAGGGTCGTGTGTATGCTATAGAACGCAATGAGCAAGCCCTTAGTCTTTTAAGGCAAAATACTGAGCAGTTTCGGTTGTCAAATATCGAGATTATTGGCGGGATTGCTCCAGGAGCTTTACACGCCCTGCCTGCCCCTGATTGCGTATTTCTTGGAGGAAGCTCGGGGCGTCTCAAAGAGATTTTAGAGGTAGTTTTAGAAAAGAATCCTCATGCGCGCTTTGTTATTAATGCAATAACGCTTGAAACTCTTTCTACGGCACTTGAGCTGTTGCAAAAGTTTGATTTGCAAGATGTGGACATGGTTCAGCTGAGTGTCACAAGAACAAAGCAGGCAGGTCCGTATCACCTCATGGATGCGCAAAACCCTGTTTGGATAATCTCTGC
>CAYJGC010000011.1:0-29072 GCA_964369725.1 uncultured Eggerthella sp. | reverse complement strand
AGGCAGGTCCGTATCACCTCATGGATGCGCAAAACCCTGTTTGGATAATCTCTGCTCAGGTAGGATCTGCTCTGGTAAACGGGCAAGATAGAGAGGCGGTATAGTATGACTCAGCCTCGGTTGTTGTTTGCTGCCCCTTCAAGTGGAAGCGGAAAAACAAGCGTAGTGTGTGGGGTTTTGCAAGCTTTAGTAAACCGTGGGAAAAATCCGGTAGCTTTTAAATCTGGACCAGACTATATTGACCCGTTGTTTCATAGTGAAATAATTGGTGCTAGCTCTTACAATTTAGATTTGTTCTTGATGGGTGAGCATGCGGTAAGGAAGTCCTTGGTAGAGCGTGCAAGAACCAATTCGGTTGCCATTATTGAAGGTGCCATGGGTTTTTATGACGGTATCGCTACGGGTGATAGTGCGAGTGCCTGGGATCTGGCAGATAAGACAGATACGCCTTGCATTTTGGTGATAGATGCAAAAGGGCAAGCACTATCAATTGCGGCACTTGTGCAGGGTTTTATGAATTTTAGACCTTATAGCCATATTCAAGGAGTAATTCTTAATAGGGTTTCAGTTATGTTTTACCCGCGCCTTAAAGAATGTATCGAAGAGCTTTGCGGTGTCCATGTGTACGGCATGTTGCCTTACGACCCAGAGATTGCGCTCGAGAGTAGACATTTGGGTTTGATTGGCGCGCGAGAAGTTACAGATTTAAAGAAAAAGATGACATATCTAGCAACACTATGCGAAAAACACCTTGAAATTGATGGCTTGCTAGATCTTGCTCAGACGGCCGTACCGCTCACGGAGGCTTTGAACGTTTCAGGAGATAATGATAGTGTTCTTTTAGGTAGGCAGTATGTGGGTAAAACGTACCCGGGATTACGGGTGGCTGTTGCCCAAGATGAGGCATTTTGCTTTTATTACGCTGACAGCCTTGAAGAATTAAGAAAACGTGGGGTTGAGCTGGTGTTCTTCTCGCCTTTGCACGACAGGGTTCTTCCTGAAGCCATTGATGCGCTGTATCTTGGCGGCGGCTACCCTGAGCTCCACGCAAAGGAGCTTAGTGAAAATGTGGCTATGCTTCGTGATATTCATGCGGCAGTGACAGGGGGACTACCTTGTATTGCTGAGTGTGGAGGCTTTCTATACCTTCACTCCACTCTTGAGGCTCACGATGGTAAAACGTATCCCTTAGTAGGTGTTATTGATGAAAATGCGTTTCGAACAAATCGACTCGGACGCTTTGGTTATGTTGAGCTTGAAACGCAGGTTAAAAGTTTGCTTGGACCGGCAGGTACACATATAGCGGCGCATGAATTTCACTATTGGGATAGCACTAATCCTGGTGCTGCAGCACAAGCTCAAAAACCACAAAGCGCACGTTGCTGGCAATGTGGGCACTTAACAGAAACGCTTTATGCCGGGTTCCCTCATTTTCACTTCGCTTCAAATCCAGAAGTACTCGATTCATTTTTGCAGAAGGCTTTGCTTTATCGAAAGGAACAAATGTGAATATCTTAACTACCTATACAGATGAGATTAGACCGCTCGATGGGCGACTGTTTAAGCGTATGCAGCGAGAATGGGACAGTATTGCTAAGCCCCTCGATAGTTTTGGTGCCTTTGAAAAGATAATTTCACAGATTGCAGTAATACAGGCTGGAAGTATGCTTGACATTTCTAAGCGTGCTTTAGTGGTTATGTGTGCAGATAACGGTGTAGTTGCTCAGGGTGTATCGCAAACAGACGAGCGGGTTACCACGTGGGTTACTGAAGCGCTTGCTGCGGGAGAGGCAAGTGTTTCTCATTTGGCAGCGTGTGCCAAGGTGGATGTTGTGCCTGTTAATATGGCCTGTTTGGGAGACCCGCAGGGAGAGGGTATCAAACAGGTTTGCCTCGCCCGCGGTACGAATGATTTTACGCAGCAGGCAGCAATGTCGTACGAACAGGCACTCGAGGCTATTTTGTGCGGTATCGAAACGGTCCAAGAACTTAAAGCGCACGGATACAACCTTATTGCAACAGGTGAGATGGGTATTGGGAATACTACAAGTGCTTCGGCTGTTGTGTCAGTGCTGCTTGAAAAAGAGGCGGACGAAGTTGCAGGCGTAGGTGCAGGTCTTTCGCATGAAGGTTTACAGAAAAAAATAGGGGCTATCAAAGAAGGTATAGCTCGAAATAACCCTTGCGCAGAAGATCCAGTTGAAGTACTTGCAAAGGTGGGTGGATACGATATCGCCGGTCTTTGTGGAGTATTTTTAGGTGCTGCTTTTGAGCAAATCCCTGTCATTATCGATGGTTATATTGCTGCGGTAGCTGCTTTGTGTGCAAAACGGATTTGTCCAGCTGCGGGTGATTATATGATTGCAAGCCACGAATCGGGCGAGCCTGCGGCAAAGATGTGTCTCGATGCATTGAATCTTGAGGCAGTTATTCAGGCAAAGATGAGATTAGGGGAAGGTACTGGTGCAATGATGCTCATACCTCTGCTTGATATGGCGCTGTATTACTATCGCAATATGACACGCTTTGAAACAACCACACTTGATGCCTATGAGCCGCTGATATGATTCAGCTAATTTGCGGAGGGTCGGGCAGTGGAAAGTCTCGTATTGCAGAAAACTATGCTAACCAACCTCGTTTTCACAAACGCCTATATATTGCCACAATGAGAGCTTTGGATGATGAGGCATTTCAGCGCGTTTTGCGTCACCGCACACAGCGTGATCAGATGAAATTCGTAACGTGTGAATTCGCATATGTGAAAGATTTTACGTATGAGCCTGCAGATGTTGTTTTGCTTGAGGATTTAACGAATCTCTTTATGAATGAATGGTTCTCAGAAGGCCAAGCTGGGGCTGGAGCGCGGGTGTTTGAGGCCATAATGAAGCTCGAAGCTTCTTGCAAGACGTTGATTATTGTAACAAACGATATTCTGTCTGACGGTGTTGTATATGATGAAGAGCTCGAAGCGTATCTCGAGGCACTTTCTTCTTTGACCATGCGCTTAGCAAACGAGGCCGACATGGTACACGAGGTGACGGCGGGGATTGACCGTATCGTAAAAAAAGAAGCAGAAAGTACTGAAGATGTCTGTTCGCAAAACGTACATTCTGTGCAACATGGTATGACGTTTGTCTTTGGGGGGAGATACCAAGGAAAGCTCTCCTATGCACAGAGTCTCGCATCTCAGCTACATGGTATTGCTCCTGAAGATGTGGTAAGTGTTGATAACCTTGATGACGCACGAAACGCGCATATCTTTTTAAACTTTGAACATTGGTTACGTCAGGCATCGGGTGACATATATGAACAAATCGATGGCCTTGTAGCAGTTAACCCATGCGTAATAGTTGTCTGTGCGGATATGAGCTGTGGAATAACTCCCCTTAAACGCGAAGAGCGCACGTGGCGAGAATTGGTTGGCCGAGTAAGCTGTGCAATGACAAAACGTGCCGCGTTGGTTGTTCGTCTTCAGGCAGGCATTCCTCTGGTACTTAAAGGAGGTAATTCTTGCTCGGTCACCTAAGTGCGCTGATGGTAGGCTTTGTGCTCGATCTTATTATTGGCGATCCACCTAATTTTTGGCACCCTGTTAAAGCAATAGGGTCGCTTATTTTTGCTCTTACTAAGGTGCTGCGAAACGTGTTTCCTTCAACCAAGCAAGGCCAGATTGCGGCTGGTGTTTTGTTGGTTGGCGTAGTGATAGCGCTCCCGGTAGTATTGTTGGGAGGTGTTTTTTGGTTGCTTATACACTACAACCTAACGGTGTTTGCATGGTTGTTAGAAGTGATTGTGTGTTACCAATTGTTGGCTACCAAATGCTTACGTAGTGAAAGTATGAAAGTATACGACTGCCTTGAGAAAAACGACCTACCTCAAGCGCGTTATGCGTTGTCAATGATTGTGGGAAGAGATACCGATAATCTTGGCAAGAAGTCTGTTGCGCGTGCTGCGGTAGAAACCGTTGCTGAGAATTTTAACGACGGTGTTTTTGCTCCACTTTTTTATATGGCTATAGGGGGACCTATTGCTGGTTTGGTGTATAAATCCGTCAATACTATGGATTCAATGGTGGGATATAAAAACGATGAGTTTGTGTACTTTGGAAGAGCCGCTGCTTTGCTTGATGATGTTCTTAACTGGCCGACTGCGCGTCTTGCAGGGATGGTTATGAGCGCTTCAGCATATTTTTCAGGATTAGATGCACAACGCGCCTGGAACATATTTTTGCGCGACCGACTCAACCATGCATCACCTAATTCGGCACACACAGAAGCAGCATGTGCGGGCGCTCTTCACGTAAGATTAGGTGGTTCATCCACCTATCGGGGAGTAGTAAAAGAAAAGCCTTTCATAGGGGATGCTCTTAAAGAAATTGAACACGAAGATATTGTTCGTGCAAATAGGCTCATGGTGACATCTTCGATAGGTTCTCTTGTAGTACTGGTGCTTGTCGTTGGCTTTATTGATTTAGGGGTAACAGCAGTGAATGGATTGGTGCTTTATGTTGTATAGTGAAACGCAGTTTGCTCACGGTGGAGACCGAGGGTTGTACGGGCGTGTGCTGGATTTTTCAGCAAATATTCATCCATTAGGGATGCCTCCTGCGGTAAAGCAGGCAGTTATTGATGCGCTCGAAGAGTCCCATTGTTACCCTGATCCCTTTTGTTCAAATTTACGCTTAGCTCTCGCGCACAAAGAGGGTGTAGACCCTCATCAAGTTGTTTGCGGAAATGGCGCAGCAGACCTAATTGTTCGTTTGGTGTCAGTGGTTAAGCCAAAGCGTGCGTTAGTGTGTGCTCCAAGCTTTCTTGAGTATGAAACGGCTCTGCGCTTAGAACGTGCAGAAATTGATTACTATCCCTTGTCTAGTAAGAATAATTTCGAAGTAGGGTTTGATCTGGTGGACAAGATAACGCTCGATACTTCCTTGGTGTTTTTGTGTACGCCAAACAATCCGACAGGAATAACAATTGCGCCTGACGTGTTGCGGCATATTGTTGATACCTGTCAAAATAAAGGCTGCCTCGTACTTTTAGATGAATGCTTTTTGGAGTTGTGTGAAGACGCAGAGCATTTGGTACCTCTGGCGAAAACTAATGAGATGCTCATCTTGTTGAGAGCGTTTACTAAAAGTTACGGTATTCCTGGTATTCGACTTGGCTATGCCATAAGTTCAAATGAGAAACTGTTGGCTGCGATGATTCAGCACGCTCAGCCGTGGAGTGTTTCAAATTTAGCGCAAGCTGCCGGTATTGCGGCGTGCGCTTGTGCTGATTGGCCTGAGGAAGCACGTCGCATCCTAAGGGACGAGCGGCCGGTGATTACCCAAGTGTTGAAGAGTTTAGGAGCTCAAGTGTGGGATGCCAAAGCAAATTATCTTTTCTTTAAAATTCCGGGTTGCTTCGATTTGAAAGAGCGCCTTGTTGAAAAGGGCATCCTTATTCGCTCATGTGCAAATTATCAAGGGTTGACTGGTGAATACTATCGCGTGGCCATTAAGCGTAAAGAGGAAAATAAGGTGCTCATTGCAGCACTGGAGGAGGTGCTTGGCAATGGCTAGAGCAATTATGGTGCAAGGAACAGCCTCGAATGTCGGAAAGAGTATTATCTGTGCAGGTCTGTGTCGAATCTTCGCACAGGATGGCTATAGAGTAGCTCCCTTTAAGTCGCAAAACATGGCACTCAACTCTGCCATCACTGATGAAGGTCTTGAAATGGGTCGTGCTCAAGTGGTGCAGGCACAGGCGGCCGGTGTGCGACCAACTGCTGACATGAATCCCATTTTGCTTAAGCCAACAGGTGATTGCGGAAGTCAGGTGATAGTTGGTGGTGTGGCTCGCCAAACCATGGCGGCTCGGGATTATTATCGTTATAAAAAGACGCTCTTACCAGAAGTGAAACAGGCGTATGAGCGTCTGGACAAAGAATTCGATATCATTGTTATCGAGGGGGCGGGGTCTCCTGCAGAGATTAACCTCCGCGAAGACGATTTTGTTAATATGGGTCTGGCGCTTATGTTGGATGTGCCGGTATTGCTGTGCGGAGACATTGACCGAGGCGGTGTGTTTGCTTCTCTTTTTGGAACGGTGAGCCTCCTTGAAAAAGAGGAGCAAGATCTTATTAAGGGGCTTATCATCAATAAATTCCGCGGCGATGTAGATATTCTCAAACCGGGACTTTCGACACTCGAAGCTCTCTGCAATAAGCCAGTAGTAGGCGTGGTGCCTGTTTTGGATGTTGATATTGATGACGAAGATTCGCTGTCAACTCGTATGGACAGCAACAAGAAAGTGGGACTGCTTGACGTTGCGGTTGTAAGACTTCCGCGCATTTCAAATTTTACTGATTTCAATCCTCTTGAACGTTACGAAGAGATTACTTTGCGCTATGTTGATAACCCCCGTCAACTGGGTAAACCGGATTTAATACTTCTGCCTGGTACTAAAAATACCATGGATGATCTTCGCTGGCTCATAGAAAGTGGTATGAAAGACCGCATCCTATCTTACGTGCAGTCCGGGGGTGCTCTTATTGGAATATGTGGTGGTTATCAAATGTTAGGTGCTTCGGTGTCCGATCCTGAAGGAGTTGAAGGCGGAGGAATGCTTGAAGGTTTGAACTTGCTGCCGGGCGTCACCGTATTTCACGACAAAAAAAGATGTACACAGGTTAAGGGTGTGATGGCGTCTCTGCAAGGAATGTTTGAGCCGTTGTCGGGTTTAGAAGTAGAGGGATACGAAATCCATATGGGCATGACTACAGGTGAGTCTGCACCGCTCATGGTATTAAACACGCAAGATGGTGAAGCGATGACAGATGGCATGGCGCGCGGAAAGGTATGGGGAACATACGTACACGGTATCTTTGATAGGGGAGAGCTATCAAGTGCGCTCGTGTCCTGTCTTCTTCAAGAAAAGGGACTGTCTGCAAAACTAGCAGTCATGAATTGGGATGAATATGCAAACCAACAGTTTGACAAACTTGCTGATGGTTTGCGTACTTCACTTGATATGGACAAACTGTACAGAATTTTAGAGGGTAAGGAATAATGATGGCGAACGTGGAGCTTCTTGAGATTGCCCCCCAAGAAATAGAACGAAAAAGTATGGAAATTATTGCTTCAGAAATGGGAGCACATTCTTTTTCGGAAGCGGAGCTGGCGATAGTGAAGCGATGTATTCATACTTCAGCAGATTTTGACTATAGAGATAGTTTAAAAATAAGCGAAGGAGCTATTGAGCATGCAATCAAAGTTATTACTGAGGGGTGCACCTTTGTTACTGATACAAATATGGCTTTCTCGGGAATAAATAAGCGTGTTGTGTCTCATTTTGGCGGGGATGTAAGATGCTTTATGGCAGATGAAGAAGTGGCTCGTGTCGCAAAGGAACGAGGATCTACAAGAGCAACGGTTTGTATGGAAAAAGCTGCTGAACTTGGAGGTCCGGTTATTGTCGCTATTGGCAACGCGCCTACCGCACTCGTGCGCGTATGTGAACTTATAGAACGCGGTGTGTTTGAACCCGCGCTTGTTATAGGCGTTCCCGTTGGTTTTGTAAACGTGGTGGAGTCTAAGAATGTATTGATGCAAACTAAGGTTAACTATATTGTTGCGCAAGGACGTAAGGGTGGGAGCAATATTGCAGCTGCAATCTGTAACGCACTTTTGTACCTGGCTTCAAATGATGAAAGATTTCAGTAAACACCCCTGAGAGGGTGATGTGTTTACCAGCGTATACGCATAAAGTGCTGGTGGTTGAGAGGGAGGTTTTGAATGAAAAAAGCATTGTTGGTGGTATCGTTTGGTACAACCCATCATGACACATTGGATAAGACTATTGCTGCTATTGAAGCCGATTTGGCGGGTGCTTTTCCTGAAAGAGACATGTATCGAGCTTTCACCAGCTCCTTCATAATAAAGAGACTAAAAGAGCGCGATGGTATTTCTGTCGATAGTGTTTCGGACGCTCTAGATGCGCTATGTCGGGCGGGATATGACGATGTTCTTATTCAGCCAAGCCATATAATTTGTGGAGATGAGTATTCTAAATTGCGTAATCAAGCACAACCTTATAGGGAGAAGCTTAAGGTTCTATATATCGGAAACCCCTTGTTGAGTTGTGATGAAGATTATTTTTCAGTAGCACAAGCCCTTATCGGGTCTCTGCCTCAAAAAGATCAAGGTAAAGCAATTGTTGTAATGGGTCATGGCAGTGAGCACCTTGCTAATGCTTCGTACTGTCAGATGCAGTATGTGTTTGATGATAGCGGTCGTGAAGATATTCATTTGGGCTGTGTAGAAGGCTATCCTGAGTTAGAGCAGGTTATCGCGCGGTTGAAAAAACAAGAGAAGGTAACGAAGCTTCTGCTTATTCCCTTTATGATAGTAGCAGGTGATCATGCGAAAAACGATCTTGCAGGGCAAGATGATGATTCGTGGGCATCTTGTCTTGGAAGATTGGGTTATGAAATTGAGTGTAGTTTGAGGGGTTTAGGAGAGTGTTCTTCTATTCGTCAAATATTTGTCGAACATGCCAAAGTGGCGAAAGCGCTCTAAGGAAAGAAAGATGCATAAGGATAACGTAATGAAGCAAGGTACGTTGTATGGAGTTGGCGTAGGGCCGGGAGATCCGGAGCTACTTACGCTAAAAGCACAACGCATTATTTCTCAGGCTGATGTGATAGCAATACCCGACAAAGGGGGTTCTACGCATACTGCGCTTGATATAGTGCGGCGGCATGTCACTTCCCAAGAACTTTTGTATTGTCCGACGCCTATGGTGCGCAATCGTCAAAAGCTTTCAGAGAATTACGCTGAAGTGGCAAGCCGTTTGATGGGCGTACTTGATGAGGGAAAAGATATTGCTTTCATCACTCTTGGAGACCCGACAGTCTATTCAACGTATATGTATATTCATCAGATAGTTGCGCAGCACAATTACCATACACAGCTTGTTGCTGGCGTTACTTCGTTTTGCGCTACGGCAGCAACGTTAGGCGTGTCGCTCTGCGAGCGCTCCGAGCGCTTGTTAGTGGTTCCCGCTTCGTACGCATCTATTGAAGATTGCCTGAATACCGATGCTAATCTGGTATTCATGAAGGCAGGTAAAGATTTGGGAGAACTAAAAGAGAGGTTGATTGCACACGATTTGATAGACAATGCTTCATTGGTGGAAAATTGCGGAATGCAAAATGAGCGGGTTTTTCAGCAATTCGCCGATGTTGATAGTGCAGGGTATTTTTCGGTTGTCGTGGTAAAAAGGTAGGGTGTAGAGGTTTGAGGATAATCATGGCGGGCATTGATCATGCCCGTGCAAGCGTTCAGGAGAGAGAGCCTTTTGCTTTTACGCAGGCTCATGTGGCACGTGTTCTTCGCTATGTGTTTGAGCAGAACGGCATACATTCTGCTGTTTTATTGTCGACATGTAATCGATGTGAGTTGTATCTTCATGCTGATGAACACGTGCTTAATCCGGCACGATTTCTGTTTGAATACCTAAAGGTTGACGGTTCTCAGTATGAGAGCCTCTTTGTCATTCGTGAGCATGAGGACTGTGTGCGTCATCTCATGGAACTTGCCGGAGGATTGCAATCGCGTGTCTTGGGAGAAGATCAAGTTATCACTCAAGTTAAGCAGGCTTTATGTATGGCGCGAGATTCACAAACGCTTGATGCCTACATGGAGACTCTTTTTCATTCGGCGATTGCCTGCGGTAAGACGTTGCGTAGTGAACTTAAAGTAAGCAGCGTTCGCCCCTCTGCTGCTCATAGTGCGCTCGATTCTTTACATGCTTTGTTGGGCGATGTAAAAGGTAAAGCCGTATTGGTGATAGGAAATGGCGAAATGGGGCGACTGGCGGCTCAGCTGCTTCATGAGCAAGGCGCAAGCGTTTCAATTACGTTACGAACGCATGGACGCAGCGAGAGTATTGTACCGTGTGGTTGCCAGGCAGAATCATTCGAAGAGCGCTATGAATGCATGAAGTCGGCAGACATAGTAATATCTGCTACAACAAGCCCACATTACACTATAGTTGCACGTGAACTTAGTTCGCTTCCAAAGATACCGCTTGTTATGGTTGACTTGGCTATGCCCCGAGATATTGACCCGACATGCGCAGACTTTACTCGTGTCTTGAATGTTGATGACCTGGGAAGCCATGTAGGACTTTCGGTGGCTGCCAAACAAGAAGTTGAGAAGATTATTGATGGTTCTATTGAGAAATTTTACAAATGGCATAATTACAAGACGAGTTTACCCGCTATTGATGATTTGAAAGAAGCGTTGTCGAGACGCTTGCTTTCGCAAGTAAACGACCACGATTCGGTAGAACTGCAGGTAGAATTTGCCGTAAAGAAAGCTGTTGAACTCATGTGTGCGGGTTTTGCATCCCAGATTAGTTCTGAAACGGTATATCAATGTGCTGATGTAATCCGTTCTCGTAGTAGATAGGAGTATACATGCAAGAAATGCGGTTTCCTTTGTTTGTGGATTTGCATGACAAATTAGCATTGGTGGTGGGGGCTGGTAAGGTGGGTCAACGCCGCATGCGCGTGCTTGCAGAGTTTGGAGCTCAGGTTGTAGTGGTTGATCCTCGCTGTGAATCTTTGGAGGGTATCGACGAATTGCGCTTGCAAGGTGTGTCTTTTCTTTCGAAGTCATATGATACTGCAGATATCGAAGGGGCTTATTTGTGTGTGGCAGCAACGGACAATCGCACGGTGAATGCCCAGGTTGTACGCGATGCGGCTCAGGCGGGCGTGTTGGTGAATGTTGCAGATGATTCTGCATCGTGTGATTTCTATTTTCCTGCAATATGCAGAAGTGAAGATATGGTGGCAGGCGTGGTTTCTGTAAATAAAAACTGCTCAAAAACGCGCCAAATAGCGCAGAGAATTCGCGCTTTGTTGCGTCAGGAAGGAGATGAGACATGAAAATAAAAGTAGGAAGCCGAGATAGCGTGCTTGCTCAAGTTCAAGCTCGTATGGTAATTGATTCGATTAAGAAGTATCACGCGGCGCATGACGTAGAGCTCATTACTATGAAAACTACCGGTGATATCATTTTAGATCGCACACTGGATAAAGTAGGTGGCAAAGGACTGTTTGTTAAGGAACTTGATCAGGCATTGCTTGATAAGAGAGTAGACCTAACCGTCCATAGCTGCAAAGATTTACCTATTAACGATAATCCCGCATTACCGCTCGTTGCTTTCTCGAAACGTGAAGACCCGCGTGATGTCCTTATTTTACCTCTGGGGGAAAATGAACTTGATCCTCAAAAACCTATTGGTTGTGCAAGCCAACGCAGAGCGCTGCAACTGCGGGGTCTCTATCCTGAAATGAAGGTAGCTCCTATTCGCGGAAATGTGCAAACACGCTTGGCAAAACTTGATTCAGGTCAGTACAGTGCCTTAGTTTTAGCGGCAGCAGGTATCAAGCGCTTGCGGCTTGAGGCGCGCGTTTCGCGGTATTTTGAACCAGAAGAAATACTTCCTTCTGGAGGGCAGGGAATAGTTGTTGTGCAAGGCAGGGAAGGGGATGATGCGAGCTTCTTAGCTGAGTTTCATGATGAAGAAGCGCGTATTTGTGCGTTGGCAGAACGCGGCTTTGTTGCAGAACTCGACGGAGGTTGCTCTTCGCCTGTTGCGGCATTTGCTCAGATTGTAGAGGGCAGACTCTTTTTAAGAGGAATGAACGCATGGGGCGTTATGGCAGAAGGCTGGGGCGAACTTTCGACGCCAGATTTGCTTGGACGAAAACTTGCTTCTGAGGTAAAAAATGAACGGTACTAGGTCAGAGTGTAAGGCGATGTCGGTTGGTGTAGGCCAAAGAGATGAAGTCAGGGCTTGTGGATCTCAGCTATCCCAGGAATTCGGTAAGGTCGTATTAGTAGGTGCAGGTCCTGGAGATCCAGGGCTCCTTACGTTAAAAGCAGTTGAGTGTCTTTCGCGTGCGGAAGTCGTGGTTTATGATCGCCTAGTAAGTGCTGCCATTATGGATATGATTCCAGATACTGCAGAGCTTATTGATGTGGGTAAAGAATCATCAAATCATAAGGTGCCACAAAAGCGCATTAATCAAATTTTGTTAGAACAAGGTTTAGCAGGTAAGTATGTTGTGCGCCTTAAAGGAGGCGATCCTTTTGTATTTGGACGCGGTGGCGAAGAGTTAGAGTTGCTTGCTTGTCAGGGAGTTTCTTTTGAAGTGGTACCGGGTATTACTTCAAGCATTGCTGCCGCTGCTTATGCAGGTATTCCACTCACCCATCGAGATTTCTCTTCTTCGTTTCATGTTGTAACCGCGCATGCAGCACAGGGGCGTACGCTGTCGATAGATTTTGAGGCGTTGGTTAAAGCGCGTGGTACGTTGGTGTTTTTGATGGGAGTCTCTTCACTTGAGCTTATTTCGCAAGGTTTATTGGCTGCAGGCATGTCTCCTCAGATGCCGGCAGCACTCGTAGAGCAGGGGACAACACCAAATCAGCGAAGAGTTGAGGCAACGTTATCGGCCTTGGTTTCTTGTGCGCGAGAGCACGCAGTAAAGAGCCCCGCTATCGTTGTTGTGGGAGAAGTCTGTTCGCTTGCTTCAAAATTTTCCTGGTTTGAAACGCGTCCGCTGCACAACATTGCTGTGGTAGTTACGCGTGCAAAAAATCGTAGCTCTCGACTGTGTGATGCTTTGTATAAACTTGGTGCTCAGGTGGTGGAATATCCTTGTATCGAATCGCGTGCCTTGCCTCTTACTGACGAGCTTTGTGAAACGCTTCAACAGGTGCTGCAGTACGGGTGGTTGGTTTTTACCAGCCCTTTTGGTGTGGAATGTTTTTGTGATGCATGGAACCACCTTGGTTTTGATGCGCGTGATTTAGCAGGTGTAAAGATTGCTTGCGTAGGAAATAGCACCGCTCAGGCTTTTGAAGGCTATGGTATTCGTGTCGATTTTGTTCCCGTGGTATTTGATGGGGCGCATTTGGGTCAAGGGCTGTCTCGCTTACTGGCTTCAGAAGAAACATCAAATTCTAAAGTAATGATTGTCCGTGCAAAAGAAGCGTCCCCTGAACTCACGAATGAGCTTTCGTTGCATGAGATTCCCTTTGTTGATGTGGCATTATATGAGACGACGTATGACAGCCCTCAGCTTTCAAATAGTATTCATGCGCTCGAAGAAAAGAAGGCTTTGTTTACGTTTACTTCGGCATCATGTGTCAAGGGGTTTGTTGCTTCATTGGACAACAAGGTGGACTTCACTCAAATAAGAGCATGTTGTATTGGTGAGAAGACCGCACGTGCGGCGCAGTCCTTTGGCATGCAGTATAGTATTTCTAATGAAGCAAGCATTGATTCGCTTTGTGAATTGGTTATGGTTGAAGCTGCAAGGCAAAAGGAGTCATAGTATGAATATGATAGAACGCCCACGTCGTCTGCGTAAAAACGAAGCTATTCGCCGCATGAGCCGCGAAACAAGGATTTCGGCCGATAGTCTCATTCTTCCTATTTTTGTCGATGAGTCTTTGGATGGAAAGCAAGAAATATCATCTATGCCAGGGCAATTTCGCTACAGTATTTCAGCTTTGCCAGATATTCTTGATAGATGCTTGGCTTATGGTGTTACATCGATTTTGCTGTTTGGTATCCCAAAACATAAAGATGAAGTAGGGTCGAGCGCTTGGGAAGAACAGGGGATTGTTCAAGAAGCGATTCGATTTATCAAGGCTTATTATCCTGCGTTATATGTAATAACCGATGTTTGCTTGTGTGAATACACTAGTCATGGACATTGCGGTGTGTTGAAGGATGAAACAGTTGACAATGATGCCACGCTTGGACTGTTAGGAAAGACCGCTTTGTCGCACGCAAAAGCTGGCGCTGATATGGTGGCGCCGTCAGATATGATGGATGGACGCGTGGGTTTTATTCGTGCAAGTCTTGATGCTGCTGGGTATAGTGAGGTGCCTATCATGGCATACAGTGCAAAATACGCGTCAGCTTTTTACGGTCCGTTTCGTGAGGCAGCTGATTCGGCTCCACAGGTTGGTAACCGCCAAGCGTATCAAATGGATTATCATAATGCGCGCGAGGCAGTGTGGGAAACAGCATTAGATGTGCAACAAGGAGCGGATGTGGTGATGGTGAAGCCCGCCTTGTCGTATCTTGATGTGATTGCAAAGTGCCGCGCCGAATTTACACAGCCAGTATGTGCTTACTCTGTTTCCGGAGAGTATTCAATGATTAAGTCTGTTGCTCGTGCGGGACTTATGGATGAGCATAAACTTATGTGTGAAACAGCGGTTTCAATTTTTAGATCTGGCGCAGATATTCTTATTACCTATTATGCATTGGAGTTAGCTCAAGCTATTGATAAAAGGGAGATTGGATAGATGGATTTTTCACAAGAGTTATTTAGTCGTGCTAACCGTGTTATGCCTGGCGGCGTAAATTCTCCTGTTCGCGCATATCGCAGCGTAAACATGACGCCTCGATTCATTGAACGTGCTGATGGTGCTTACATTTGGGATGCTGATGGACGTAGATATATTGACTATGTTTGCTCGTGGGGTCCTATGATTTTAGGGCACAATCATCCCGTTATTAGAGAGGCGGTTATAAAGGCTGCTCAAGATGGTCTTTCTTTTGGTGCTCCAACACAAAAAGAGGTTGAAATAGCCGAACTTATTGTGGAGTGTGTGCCAAATATCGACATGGTTCGTATGGTAAATTCTGGTACGGAAGCAGTAATGAGTGCCATTAGGTTGGCTCGTGGTGCAACGGGCAAGAATAAGCTCATAAAGTTTGAAGGAAATTATCACGGGCATAGCGACAGCTTGTTGGTGAATGCGGGTTCTTCTGCGCTCGCAGGAGGCTGCCCTAGCTCACTTGGTGTGCCACAGCAAGTAGCGGAATTAACGTTGACGGCGAATTTCAACGATCTGAGAAGTGTTGAAGAGTTGTTTGTGTCGCATGATGGTGAGATTGCAGCTGTAATTGTTGAGCCTGTTGCAGCAAACATGGGCTTGGTCTGTCCGCAAGCTGGCTTTTTACAAGGACTTCGCGATTTATGCGATAAGTATGCCGCGCTTCTCATTTTTGACGAGGTTATCACCGGATTTAGGTTGGCACTTGGTGGCGCACAAGAGTACTTTGGAGTTCGTGCTGATATTGTGACTTTTGGTAAAATTATTGGTGGCGGAATGCCGGTAGGTGCGTATGCTGCAGGGAAAGACCTTATGAATAATATTGCTCCCTGTGGTGGAGTATATCAAGCGGGAACACTAAGCGGGAATCCACTCGCTATGTCGGCTGGCTTAGCACAGTTAACTTATCTTAAAGATAACAAAGCACTGTATGGCGATCTTGCACAAAAAGGCGCTTATCTCGCAAATCTTTTGCGAGATAGTATTGAAGAAGTGCCTCATGAGATATGTGTTAACCATATTGAATCACTTATATCGCCCTTTTTTGCGCCTAGTCCAGTTGAAACCTTTGCTCAAGCTAAATCCTCTGATTCGTCTTTATATGCTCGCTATTTCACCGGTATGATGCATGGCGGCATAGCTCTTGCGCCAGCTCAGTTTGAGGCAATGTTTATTTCAGAAGCGCACACGTATGAAGACCTTGACTTTACGGCACAACAAATAAGCGAAGTCTTAACGCGATTGTCCGCTTAGGTTCGTTAGTAGTTGAATTAAATAATTATTTTTTGATATTACAAAGCTGCTTAGATGACGTTTTGGCATGATTGATGGTAGATTCAATCTGATTCGCCTATGTTGCATGGCTGTTTTGATGAGCTCTAGCATGGGTCTGTTTGATTTTTTTGTTGAGAAAAAGAAGCGAGTGGATTAAATCAACGATTCCGCTCGCTTCGATAGTTCTTTCACAAAGCTAACTGCAACATGATTCAACTTCTTGTTTTCTTGAATCGGAAAGAACTTCTATTTAGATTCACTCACTACTTCTTTGAGTCCTGCTGCAAGACCTGCAAGTCCTTGAATTTCTGAGGGAATAATAAGTTTGGTGGCTTTGCCATCTGCAACCACTTTAAGAGCTTCTAATGCTTGTAGGGTTAAGACAGCATGGTCAGCCTGTGCTTCTCTAATAGCTTGAATACCTTCAGCGGTGGCATTTTGAACGTTCTTAATTGCTTCGGCTTCGCCTTCTGCTTCGCGAATCTGTCGTTCCTTTTCTGCCTCTGCTGCAAGAATGACTTGTCTTTTGTCTGCTTCGGCTGCAAGAATTTGTGCTTGCTTGTTACCTTCTGCAATGGTGATAAGTGATTGCTTTTTACCTTCGGCTAAGAGTATGGCCTCACGTTTTTCACGCTCAGCTTTCATTTGTTTTTCCATGGCTTCCTGTATAGCGCGAGGGGGAGTGATGTTTTTGACTTCAACGCGATTTACCTTGATACCCCAGGCGTCAGTTGCATCATCAAGGATTGAGCGCATGTTAGCATTGATTGTGTCGCGAGAGACAAGCGTTGTGTCTAGATCTAAATCGCCGATAATATTGCGAAGCGTTGTTGCCGTGAGATTTTCGATAGCTGAAATGGGGTTTTCTACGCCATAGGTATAGAGTTTTGCATCAACGATTTTGAAAAAGACAACCGTGTCAATCGACATCGTGACATTGTCTTTGGTGATAACGGGTTGAGGAGGAAAGTCGGCAACTTGCTCTTTAAGGGTAATCCCCATGAGAGCTTTATCAATAAAGGGCATTTTTACATGAAGTCCGTTTCCCCATGTGGTTAAGTAGGAGCCTAGTCGCTCCACAACAGCTGCCTCTGCTTGAGGAACAATTTTGATGCACGTTAGTGAAAAGGCAACGAGAAGGGCAATTAATACACCAAGAATAACAATAGCCATATTACACACTCTTTCTCTCTACAATAAGCTTTGTGCTTTGTTGGTCAACGATCGTAACTAGTTCTCCTTTGGTAAGGCAATCGCCATGAGTTGAGATTGCCTTCCATGTTAGATTATCCGCTGTTCTCACACGTCCAGACATTCTCTCAGTATCAATATCTTCGGAAACTTCGGCCGTTTGTCCTACATAGG
Organism: uncultured Eggerthella sp.; assembly: GCA_964369725.1. GTDB lineage: Bacteria > Actinomycetota > Coriobacteriia > Coriobacteriales > Eggerthellaceae > Paraeggerthella. The sequence goes on along the minus strand of CAYJGC010000011.1, from coordinate 12,016 downwards.
TAGGTTCCTCCGAGGTTCCTTTTTTGCGACATTTGAGAGCGAGCGGGCGTAGAGCAATCAAGCTGATTACAGAGACGGCAAAAAAGACTACTAGCTGTACGGTTACGCTTGCTCCTAAGATACTTACGAGAAAAGCAGCAAGCGCACCAAAGAGAAACCATAAGGTAATTAACGAAGGTAAAAGCGCTTCAGCAAGGCCCATTACTAACGCAATAAAAAGCCAAACAAATATTGACATAGACACTCTCCACTTTACTGATCGGTACATCACTAGGGCATACGGTAGATGACAGCGTAAGAAAAACCCTGCGATTACTGTTATGCAACAGGTAATAACTCTGCGTTTGCTACTAATGGAGCAGGTAATAAAGGTTGCAGGCGGTTCAGTGTAATATCCGCAGACGACAAATCCGAAAAACCTTAAAACTATTGCTATCTGTGAATTAACTCATTCTAAGACTGCGCTTTTAGTACGTCAAGTTGCACTCTGATAGGAACAGCGAAAGAGCTCGTTTGTAGTTGCTGTTCGCAGCTTAACTCGTGAGACCAGTCTACTTTTCCGTAAGATTTGTGAATCATAGTAAAAAGTTGAGTTGTCCAAATCTTAGAGAATGGTAACTTTATGAGAACGGTACACCTTTTAAATGCTCTGCGGCTTTCTTGATTACTTTTACCGTAAGGGGACAAACAGGATGGCTAGCAATGTAAATGCACTTAAATTTATTTGGATAACTCCATTTTTTTGCTGAAAGGGAGTTGCTTTTAGTGGTGATTTTTGAATTATGCTGGTGAAGCAAATTCGTTTGGTTGTGTTCTTCGAATTCTTATTCCCTAGAAAGAAAAACAATATTTTATCCACCAAAAAGTACTCTTGTATTGATATACCCCTATCGGGGGGTTGTTGAGGGCTTGTAAGGATAGCTACTATTTCCGTCAATAAAATTGAATACAGAGGAAACGATATGTTTTCCGTCAGCATGAAGCTCGGAGAATGTATGAGATGGAACAGGGTGAAAGTCCCGACGTGACCGGCACCATAAGTGCAAGGCTACTCCGAGGTGATAGTATTGTCTATTACTGGAACGAAAGTTCGTCACTGTGAATTTAGTGATTCATGGGAAGGTAGGAGTTAGACGAGGAAAGATTTTTCCAGAGCACAAGTTGGTAGACTTAGTTTTCTTTATTAAGTAGTGGCAAACTACTGGTTGAAGGTGCGAATACGGGCATGTCAATTAAAAGAATTGGCATGCCGTTTTTATTGTAAGGGGGGATTGATGTTAGGACAGGTTCTTAGGGTAGTTTTTGTGCTTCTAGGAATAAGCTTTGTGAGTTTTTTGCTTATGTATATTTCTCCCGGTGATCCGGTTAGTAATCTCTTTGCAATAAACGGAACTATCCCCACACAAGACCAGCTTAATGCTATGAGGGAAGAGCTTGGGCTTGATAGACCTTTTCTTGTTCAGTACGTCGACTGGCTGGCATCTTGTTTGCAGGGTGATTTTGGAACATCGTATTCAACTGGAGCTCCTGTTATGGATTTGCTTTTGTCACGACTTGCTCCAACTCTTGCTCTCGCTGTGCTATCGTTGATGTTTATGTTGGTGATTGCGGTTCCTATAGGGGTATTGTCAGCACTTAACTATAATAAATGGCCTGATACACTTTTGCAGTTTCTCATGTTCGCAAATATTTCTCTGCCCAATTTTTGGGTAGGTCTTGTTTTGCTCTACATCTTTGCCGTGCAGCTCGATTGGGTGCCGGTAGTATCTGTTCAAAGTGGTTTTGGGCAGCTTATATTGCCGGCTTTCACATTGGCGCTTGCTATGTCTGGGCAATATGCACGGCAAGTGCGCACGGCTCTTCTTGAAGAGCTCAGTCAAGATTATGTGATAGGTGCGCGAGCGCGTGGTATCCGTGAGTCGACCATTTTATGGAAGCATATCATGCCGAACGCACTATTACCACTCGTAACGTTGTTGGGTCTTTCAGTTGGGTCTTTGCTGGGTGGCACCGCAGTGGTGGAAATAATCTTTTCGTATCCAGCTCTGGGCTCTTTAGCTATCGATGCCATTACTTCTATGGATTATCCACTTATTCAGGGATATGTTTTGTGGGTGGCGCTTATTTATATGATTGTTAATCTTGCTGTTGATATTTCGTATGGCATTCTTGATCCACGTGTGAAAAAGAAGGCGTTAGCGCATGAATAAAATCAAGCAACGTTTTTTTATTTCAAGCGCATTTGTTTTAATATTCTTTGTCGTTATGTTACTTGCTCCGATATGTGCTCCCTATGATCCTAACGAGGCTACCTTTAGCAATGCACTTACGCCTCCTAACGACGAATATTTATTTGGTACCGATAAGATGGGACGTGATGTTTTCTCTCGCGTGTTGTATGGCGCCCAAACATCACTGTTTTATACACTTATTTTAGTAATGCTCATTTTTGTAATAGGTATAACTATTGGCGTGATTTCAGGGTTCTTTGGCGGTAAAATTGACAAAACACTGATGATTCTCTGTGACGTTATGGTCTCATTTCCTGGCATGGCGCTTGCAATTGCGGTATGTGGCATGATGGGTGCAGGGATTTTGAGTGCAGTTATTGCGATTACCGCCGTGAGTTTTACGAAATATGCACGTCTTACACGAAGCTTGGTTCTCAAGGAACGCTCAAAAGATTATATTGCTGCTGCAAGACTTTCGGGCGCGCGGTCGTTCCGTATTATGTGGCGCTATGTGTTGCCTTCTGCTTTGCCAACTTTGGTAATTACTGCAGCAACGGATATAGGAGCCATGATGCTCGAATTAGCTGCATTCTCATTTTTGGGATTGGGGGCTACAGCAGGCATGATCGAGTGGGGGTATATGCTCAATGAAGGTCGCCAATATATTGAAAGTGCCCCTTGGCTCATGTTGTATCCCGGGCTTGCCATTTTTATTACCGTCGCCTTATGCAATCTTTGGGGTGACAGTTTACGAGATTTTCTTAGCTCTTGCGACAATAATCTTTCGCAAAGCGGCTTTGCTTGCAACAGTTCAGAAAGAGTAAACAGTAAAAGAAAGAGGTATCTGTTTATGAAAAAAGGCAGTAACGTACTGGGGATAATATTCGCTTGTGCTGTGGCGGTGTTGATGCTTGCCGGGTGCTCGCAATCGAAATCACCCGATATAGACACTGAAGATAAACATTTGAATTTTGGGTGTTACAACTATTCAGATTCTCTTGATCCTGCAACAAACGTAAATTCAAGCTGGTGTGGTGTGCGCTATGGGATTACTGAATGTCTCTTTGTTTTTGATGATCAAGTTGTTGTTCAGCCCAACTTGTGCGAAGAGTACACAAGCTCAGAGGACTTCGTAACATGGTCACTGCAATTGAAAGAAGGGGTAGTGTTTTCTAATGGTAACCCCGTGACAGCTAGCGCGGTGAAGGCTTCTTTAGAACGGCTTTATACGCAAACTGATGCTGCAATAGGAGGAACGGGCAATTCAAATCCTGAAAGCTATGTGACTTTTGAGAAAATTGTGGCTGATGATACTACAGGAACAATAACTCTTACCTGTAGCGCTCCGACACCTAATCTAGCAGGGATTTTAGCATATCCCTATTTCGCTATTATTGACACAGAGGTTGCAGATACTGAGATTGTTGGTACCGGTCCTTATAAAGTGGAAAGCACTCGCGCAGGTGTAAGCTTGGAGCTGTCAAAAAATCACCACTATCATAATGGCGAAGTTCCTTTTGATACCGTAAATCTTATGTTTATCGAGGATAGTTCAACAAAATCTATGGCCTTACAAAGTGGAGACATAGACATAGCAGAAAATATCACCACTGCAAGTGATATTAACAAGCTTTCCGCACAGGATGCTTACTATGTTTCGACTGCTGCGGGAGTGCGCACGGGCAATAGCTATATGAATTTTAAAGGCGCCCTTGCAAACAATAGTCTACGTGAGGCTATCATCATGGCCATTGACACCCAGACCTTGTGTGATGTGGTGGTAGGCGGCATGTATACTCCCGGCATTTCAGTTTTGCCTTCATCGTTATCGTATAATTATGATCAACTTTCAACACCTTTTGCTTACAACGCACAAGAGGCTCAAAGCCTTTTGGATGAAGCGGGGATTGTCGATATCGACGGCGATGGTTTTAGGGAGCTTGATGGTGAGACGATTGACCTAAATTATGTGGTCTACACAAGTCGCAATCTTAACGATTTTGCAGAAGCCGTTGCTATTCAGCTTGAAGAGATTGGTATTAAGGTTACGGTGAATGTTCGCGATTATGACACCGCTCTCGCTTTGCAAAATGCAGGCGAATTTGACATGATTACTTCGAATTCTATTACTGTTGGTGTGGGGGATCCTCAAGACTTTTTAGGCAATTGGTATACGCCTAACGCTGTCAATTATGGTTACTACAGCAATACCGAGTATGATGCTGCTTACGAGGCTCTTATGGTAGAGACCAATCCTGAAATACGCCTTGAACTAATCACTCAACTGCAGCAGATTCTTATTGATGATGCCTCAACTATTGTTCATGGGTATTACAATTCGCGGATGATTTCTGCGGCAGATGCTATCTCAGGTGCTGAAATTGCAACAATTGACTACTACTGGATTACAACCGACATCAAACCAAGAGGTTAGCTGTGTTGGAATTTCAGAAGGTGAACGTATCTTTTCAAGATACCCCGGTACTTAATGACTTTTCTCTCACATTAAAGAGGGGTGAAATTATTGCATTGGTGGGTGAGAGTGGCAGTGGTAAAAGCACGGTCGTAAGAGCTGCAATGGGTCTTTTGCCAGCGGGAGGCGTGATTACGCAGGGAAACATTGTTTTGGATGGCAAGTCGTTGACATCGCTTGGTAAAAAAGAGCATCGAGCCTATTTGGGTACTCAGTTGTCAATGATTTTTCAAGACAGTGCTTCTATGCTTAATCCTGTGCGCTCTATAGGAAGTCAATTTGTAGAATTTATTCAAGCCCATGAAAAGGTAAGCAAAAAAGAAGCAAACTGCAAGGCTAAAAGGCAGCTCGAAAACATGCAGTTGCCTCATGTCGATACGCTTATGAAAAGCATCCCTTCCGTGCTGTCAGGAGGCATGCGCCAACGTGTAGGAATAGCCATGGCGATGACATTTGTTCCACAGGTCCTTTTTGCTGATGAGCCAACGAGCGCTCTTGATGTATCCATTCAGGCTCAAATTGTTCGCCAACTTGTTCAGTTGCGCGAGGATTTTGGCACTTCACTTATAGTGGTGACCCATAATCTGGCAGTAGCAGCTTATGTTGCCGATCGTATTATTGTCATGAAAGGTGGATCTATTGTCGAAAGTGGCAGGAGCGACTCTATAGTCGAAAATCCTATTCATCCTTATACCAAAGAACTTATTTCTGCTGTACCCGATCTAAAAAGGTCAAAATATGTCTACTAACCATAATTTATCTTTGCCTCTTTTGGAAGTTGAAAATCTTACCAAGAGCTATCAGGTTGGTAAGTCAGATACGGTAAAAGCGTGTCAAAATGTAACCTTTTCACTTGATGTGGGTGAGGTTTTAGGTATTGTGGGTGAAAGCGGTTGTGGTAAAACTACCTTGCTGCGACTTATTAGTAAGCTTGAAGCACCCAGCGGAGGCTCCCTTCGTTTTAAAGGAGTAGATATCCTTGATCTAAAAGGAAAAGATTTACAGAAGCACTTTCAGCATGTTCAGATGATATTTCAAGACCCTGAACTTGCTTTTTATCAAAAGATGCGTGTTGGTCAAATTCTAGAAGAGCCACTGCACAACTTTGGAAAGCTTTCTATTAAAGATACCCGTCAGCGGGTAAGTGAACTGCTTGATTTGGTTCATCTTCCGCAGGAGTTTGCCGAACGTTTCCCGCGCTCTCTGAGCGGGGGGCAGCGACAGCGCTTAGGAATTGCGCGTGCGCTCGCAACAAATCCTGACGTGCTTATCTGTGATGAAGCAACAAGTGCTCTCGATGTCTCGGTTCAAGATAAAATAATGAAACTTTTAGCTCAATTGCAAAAAGACCAAGGTCTTTCGATTTTGTTTGTGTGTCACGATTTAGCGCTCGTGAAAGCTATTTCGCATAGGGTGATGGTGATGTATCTGGGGCGAGTGGTTGAAGTTCTCCCTAGTGATACTATGGAAGAATGTGCGAAGCATCCTTATACGCAAGGGCTTCTCAAGTCGGTTTTTACTTTCGAAATGGATAGAGATTATAAAATAGAGCCACTCGAAGGAGAAGTGCCTAGTGGTATTAATTTGCCGCTGTGTTGTCCTTTTTACACTCGTTGCGAGTATGGTATGCCTCGGTGCGCTCAAGAAGTTCCCTCTTTGGTTTCTGTTTCAACGCTTCATCAAGTAGCTTGTTTTCTTTACCAACAGTAAGCGATGAGCCTAAAGCACAATAGCTGGAGGAATCGCATAGTATGTTGATGCTGTATCCTTCTCCAGGATGAGGAATCCATTCGTAAAAAGTTTTACATTCTTGAGGAAAAAGGTATTCCATTGCTGAAGCTATGCTTCCGCCGTGGGCCACAACGAGACAGTTTTGATCTTTAGCAACGAGATAATCAACCGCTTGCGTGATGCGAGTAGCGAAAGCAGCATTTGATTCTCCGCATGGTATGGTAAAGGTGCGATAATCAGGGCCTATCCACGATTCGTATGCGGGCATACCCACAAGTTCATTATGGCTCTTCATTTCGAAGATTCCAAAGTTGTACTCGCTCATGGCGCTCAACGTTTCATAAGCAAGGCAGCCATAGAGAATTTCCAAGGTTTGTTTGGTACGTAAAAAGCCCGTAGTATAGAGTTTCGTATCATCAATAGGGGGGTATTGGTTGTTTCGGCGTTTGTTTTCAAGGTCTATCACGCCAGCATTGCTCAAAGAAATATCGGTATGTCCACAATAGAGCTTGCGTTCATTTGCCGCTGTTGTTCCGTGTCGTATAAGATGTATTTTCATGGAATATGTCCTTTGTATTTGCAAAATGCCAACGAGGGTGAAGATTTCGTCTCTGCAATCCTAATGAAGAGTTTAGGGTAGCCCCCTGTATTTAGAAAAAAACCAACGAAGTTGCATATACGTAAGGGAGAATGGCAAGGGACAGAATGCCGCAGAGTTCTCCAATACAAATTGAGAAGCCAGCAATGTCACCAGACATTCCAGCTAAATTTTTCTTGGCTAGCAAACATGCAGCAATACTGCTTACCAAACATACAGCAGCGCAGATAAAAGACCATACTCCTAGAAAAACTGCAAGCAGTAATCCAAAAAGCAGGCTAATGTAAGGGAGAATTAGATGCGTTTTGTTTGACTTTGAGTAGTTGAATTGACTATGATTCATGGGTTTGAGGACTTGTAGCAAAACAGCAAGAATGCTTCTGCTAATAATAGGAAGGGGGGCAAGTAAAATGTACGAGGCTAGGTTGATTTCATAATTTGCTGCGAGGGTGACAAGACCAAGCATAACGACGTTGATGACCGCAAATGACCCTACGTGAGGGTCTTTGAGAATTTCTTGGCGACGAATTAGTTCCCGCCGAGAAAATATGGCGTCACTCGTATCCATAAATCCGTCAAGATGGATGCTGCCACTTAAAATCCAAGGGAGTATGGTAAGAATAGCAGCGCTGACTAGTGGAGGAACACCAAGCGTATAGCACAGAGTTGCGACACTAATCCATACGAGAGAAATAATGCAGCCTACAAAACCAACGAGCGCATACACAAAGCGCATGTTTTCGCTATCCCAAAATTTAATGGGACACGGTATTGAGCAATACATTGAGAAGCTCATCAAAAAAGCGCGTACGTATTTCATGAAATCCTTGGAGGAGAAGATGGATAAAAATGCAGTTATATTGTAGCGAAAGGCAAGCCGAGCGGGAAGTAAACCTAGTGTTCTTTTCGCTATTTATGAAGTTTGCCTATAGCTGACCTAAGTTACCTCGCAAAAGATTAATAGCGTAACTCTTTCGAGGAATTATCAGGTCCCCCTTGCTCTTTTGTAACTCTAATCATTCCCTCGTCCATTGTCTGCCGAATTTCCCTTGCACTTTGTCGTGCGCGGCCATAAGCAAGAGCACACAATAAGTGCAGGGCTTCAAAGTATCCTCCTATCCAATAAATGTTAAAAAATACTACATCCTGAAGGTGTATGCTATACAATGCTTCAAGCGTTTCTTAGGCGAAGTCTAGAAAGAAAAGGTGCAGTGCATAATGCTAAAGAATCCTAAAGTTGCCTTGCTTTTGGCGTGCTTGTCCATATTTTGCGCGATATTGGTGCTTGTTTCAATGTTTGTCACCCTAGGTTAGCCGTAATGGGTAGGGTCGATTGCGCATGCGATAAAAACAGCTTTAATCATGCCTTGGCCACCTTGGTGCAAGGGCAAGCTGTCATTTTTCCGACCGAGACCGTATACGGATTAGGGGTTTCAATTTGTCATGCCAAAGGCCCTGAAACTCTTTTTCAACTCAAAGAGCGAGACCGAGGTAAGCCTGTTTCTTGGTTGGTAGGAAGTCCTGACGACATTGACTGCTATGGCGTCAAGGTAGACTCAGCTATCAAAGCTCTTGTTCACGAATTTTGGCCAGGCCCTCTGACGATAATAGTTAAAGCAAGTACAGAGGTTCCCGCAGCTTTTCAAAGCGAGCAAGGAACTATCGGTCTTCGTATGCCCGATAACGAAATAGCACTGAGCCTTATTGAGTATCTGGGCTGTCCTTTGGCAACCACTTCTGCAAATATTTCTGGTCAAGAGGCGTCAAGTTCTTTTGCTAACATCGATCCAGTACTTTTAGAGCGTGTATCTTGTGTTTTAGCGGACGCTCATGATGTTGGTGATTCCCAAAAAAGTGGACAAGCTTCAACAGTGTTTGATTGCTCTGTTTTTCCTCCGCGTATTTTGCGCGAGGGTGCTTATACGTTACATGATTTTGAACCCTTTTTACAAAAATAGTATTCACAAAATGAAGCTTTGAAATACTATGCGTTTTAAGGGGCTTATATTTCGAAGTGAAGGAGCTTTGCAAAAATTGAAAGCGAGTAGAATATGAGTGTTGAAGTGGCTATTTCTTCAGTAGAATTTCCGTCAAAAGATGGCAAGTCGCTCATTAAAGGTTTGATTTGGGAATCTACAGAAGACGTTTTAGTGCGTGGTATAGTTCAGATAGTGCACGGCATGGTTGAACATGTAGCGCGTTACGACAGCTTTGCTCGGTTTCTTGTGAAACAGGGCTATGTGGTATGCGGAGAAGACCATGTGGGTCATGGCCTTAGCGTAACGAGCGAACAGGATTTAGGGCATTTGCCTGCACGTGGTAAAGATATTCTTGTTGAGGATGTCCATGAGATGCGTGTGCTCATGTGTAAGCGTTATGGTTCTTCAGTCCCTTATTTTATGTTTGGTCATTCGATGGGTAGCTTTATAGTGCGTTCGTACCTGATACGTTATGGAGACGGATTGGCGGGGAGTATTCTTTCTGGAACGGCTCAACAGCCGGTACTTATGTCAAAAGCTGGCAATATGCTTGCCCGCTGTATGGCAGCTGTTAAAGGGTTGCATTATCGTAGCATGCTGCTTCATAGTATAGGCGCGGGTGCTTATAGTAAGCAAATCCCTCATGCACGCACTCCGTTTGATTGGCTTTCAACTGATACAAAAGTGGTAGACGGCTATATTGCTGACAACCTTTGCGGAGCGCAATTTAGTGTCGGAGGCTACGCTGCACTAACCGAGTTAACGGGCGAAATAACCTCTTCAGTCAACGTTGCGCGCATACCAAAAAACATCCCCGTTTTTCTTATAGCTGGTGACCAAGACCCTGTGGGTAATTTGGGGGAAGGTGTTAAAGCGGCTGCTAATCAAATGCGCAGTGTGGGAATAAGCGATATAGAGATAAAGCTCTATTCAGGTATGCGCCATGAGATTCTTAATGAGCCAGGTCGCATCGAAGTGTATGAAGATATTGCTCAATGGATAGGGGAACGTCTATGAAGCCAACCTATGTAGTAGCACTCGATCAAGGCACCACTTCTTCGCGAGCAGTGCTGATAGATAAGCTTGGCCACGTGCTTGATGTGACACAAAACCCGTTCCCACAAATTTATCCGCAGCCTGGTTGGGTGGAGCATGACCCTCATGATATCTTATCCTCCCAGATATCTGCTTTTGCAGAACTCCTTGCAGCTAATGCTTTATGTCCCGACGATATTGAGTGCATTGGCATCACCAATCAACGAGAAACAACATTAGTGTGGAATCGCGAAACAGGGAAGCCCGTTGCAAATGCCATCGTATGGCAGTGTCGTCGTACGGCAGCTATTGTTGAGGAGCTTTGTTCTGAAGAAGGTGTGGCACGCACCATCAGAGAAAAGACAGGACTGGTTCCCGATGCCTATTTTTCTGCAAGTAAGATCACATGGATTTTAGATAACGTAGAAGGAGCCCGAAAAGATGCAGAAGCGGGCAAGCTTGTGTTTGGTACGGTAGATACCTGGCTCATTTGGTCGCTTACACAGGGTAAAGTACACGCAACAGATGTTACTAATGCCAGTCGAACTATGCTGTTTAATATCCATGAGATGAGATGGGATCCGTGGCTTTTGGAGCTTTTTGGAATTCCGGCAAGCATGCTTCCTGAGGTGAGACCTTCTGCATCTCACTTTGGACGTACCGCTGCTTCAGTTATCGCTGGAGGCATTCCTCTTTGTGGGGTAGCAGGAGATCAGCAAGCAGCTCTCTTTGGTCAGCGCTGTTTCGAACCTGGTCATGCAAAGAATACCTATGGTACGGGATGTTTCTTGCTTATGCACACGGGGTTTGAAGCAAAAACTTCCTCTCATAATCTCATCACCACGCTTGCCGCAAGCGCGCCTGAAATAGACGCACCAGAATACGCACTTGAAGGAAGTGTTTTTGTTGCAGGAGCGTTGATGCAGTGGTTACGAGATGATATGGGTTTGGTGGACAATGTGGCCGAAACTTCAGAAATGGCTCAAAGCGTCGCAAGCACCGATGGGGTGTATATCGTTCCTGCCTTTACCGGTTTAGGAGCCCCTTATTGGGACGCTGACGCGCGCGGCGCTGTGTATGGACTTACACGCGGAACTACAAAAGCACACTTCGTTCGTGCGGCTCTTGAGTCGCTTGCTTATCAGGTGTATGACCTTGTAAGTGCCATGGAAGCGGATGCTGGAGTCTCGCTTTCGGTGTTAAAAGTAGACGGGGGAGCTTCAAAGAACGATTTTCTCATGCAATTCCAAAGTGATATCTTGCGCACACCCCTACGACGGCCCCACAATGCTGAATCGACGGCTTTAGGAGCTGCGTTTCTTGCCGGATTGACAACGGGCTTTTGGAGTAGCGTGGAAGAATTGTGCAACTTGGCTACAGGCAGTACGCTTTATGAGCCTGCAAAAGAAGATGAGAGACATGCTCAGCGCCTAGCAGGATGGATGCAAGCGGTCAAACGCACCATGAGTTAATGCCCTTATGTGTTTCTGAAAGGATTAGGTATGGATATTAGTATTGCAAGCGACCATGCGGGCTTTGACCAAAAGCAACTGCTGGCAGCGTATTTAGCGTCAAAAGGTTATACGGTACGTGATCGCGGACCTGAAAACGACGACCGGGTAGATTATCCTGATTATGCCGCCTTAGTAGCAGGTGATGTGGTAAAAGGCTTGTCGGATTTCGGAGTGCTGGTGTGTGGTACGGGCATTGGTATGGCGATTGCTGCTAATAAAATAGATGGTGTTCGCGCTGCCAATATTATTAATCCTGAATTTGCTGCACTTTGCCGAGATCACAACGATGCAAACATTGTCACGCTATCGGCTCGTTTTGTTGAACAAAACATCAATGAAGAAATTCTTGATGCGTTTTTGGAAACTGCCTTTGGCGGTGGGCGCCATGCAGGTCGCGTCAAAAAAATTACCGCTCTGGAAAACGCTTAAGCGATTGCACAAAAATAGGTAAACAG
>CAYJGC010000010.1:17496-44772 GCA_964369725.1 uncultured Eggerthella sp. | reverse complement strand
GGAAAAGATAACTGACGAATCTCATGACACTATCGTGGTTATCTCTTCTGAGTATATGGGGTCGGGCGACGATGAGCTGGGTTCTCTTTTGATGAAGAGCTTTTTGTTTGCATGTACTCAACTAGATGTTCTTCCAAAGTCAATGCTGCTTTATAACGGCGCGGTAAAACTTGCTTGTGAAGGATCTGGCGCGTTAGAAGATTTAGAGACATTAGCGCAAGAAGGCGTGGGGATCTTGAGCTGTGGAACATGTTTAAATCACTTTGGTCTGGAGAATCGGTTGTGTGTCGGAGAGATAACCAACATGTATGACATCGTGGAAAAACAAATGTCTGCAAAAAATATCATACAACCATAAGGCATCAAAGGTAAGTATATATATGATTTATTTGGATAACGCAGCCACGACGGCTTGTAAACCGCAGGTGGTGATAGATGCCGTAACAGAAGCATTGAATGGAAGTGGAAATGCAGGGCGAGGAGCCCACAGTTCGGCATTAAGCGCAGGAGAAAGTCTCATAAAAGCACGTTGTGAGCTTGCCGCGCTGTTTGGTCTAGGCTCTCCAGCACAAATAGCATTTATGAACAATGCAACCGAAGCGCTCAATACCGCAATTTTTGGGCTGGTGAACCAGGGAGATCATCTCGTCACCACTGCTGCTTCTCACAATTCCGTTTTGCGTCCTCTGTATCGTGCAGTGGACGAATTAGGCTGCACGCTTAGTGTTGTTGCAATAGATTCATCAGGCAATCTTGACTATGAAGCATTTGATGATGTGTTGCAGCAAGGGGCGCGGCTTGCCGTCTTTACGCATGCTTCAAATGTTACGGGCAATGTCTATGATATTGCAAAGATGGCCTCACTCTGTGCCAAGCATAAGGTGCTTTCAATAGTTGATGTTGCTCAAACTGCTGGGCAAAGAGAAATAAATATGCTCCGCGACGGACTCGACATTGTTGCATTTACGGGACATAAGAGTTTGTATGGCCCTCAAGGCACAGGTGGTCTTGCTGTACGTAAAGGAATATCCATCAAGCCTTTAAAAGTGGGCGGTACCGGTCATGCAAGCTATGACCGACATCAGCCCACTGAAATGCCTGATGCACTTGAGGCGGGTACGCTTAATGCGCATGGAATTGCTGGTCTTGCGGCAAGTGTAGCTTGGGTAAAAGAACAGGGAGTTGATGTTCTGGGCGGAAAAGTCAATGCGCTTGCAAACCGCTTTGAGCAGGGTGTTTGTAAGATTGATGGAGTGAAGGTGTATGGCGGAGATGATCTTGTCACCCGTTCGGGCATTGTCGCACTTAATGTATGCGAAGAAGATTCTGCGTATATAAGTGATCTTCTCTACGCAGAATATGGCATTTGTACCCGACCTGCTGCCCATTGTGCCCCTTTAATGCACAAGGCTCTCGGCACGCAAGAGCAAGGGGTTGTGCGCTTTAGTTTTTCGAGCTTTAACTCGACAGAAGAAGTAGATATCGCTATCGATGCTGTGACGGAGTTGACAAAAGAGCTAGTAGGTTAAAAGGTAGTCTATAGGCGAAAACCATAACGCTACATTAATAGAGCGTTATGGTGCCAGTATTACCTTTTGTTATGTGTCCAATACGCGCCGGTTGGCGATTGGTAATACTCTTGAAGGCATTTTCAAACGTAGTTGCTTCTTTTTCGGGTAAAGCAATCAGAAGGCCGCCTGAAGTTTGTGGATCACAAAGGACACCCATGAGGGTATTAAAATCTTCATCAGGTAGAGTGTTTTGCACTATAAAATCCTCTGCCCAGTCAATGAGATCAAACGTTTTTCCAGGACGGCAATAGTCTGCAGAAAGACTAAGCACGTCGTCGAAGAGTGGAAGAGCAGCTATTTCAAGTTGTGCGCTAACTCCTGACGAAGCAAGCATTTCGTGAAGGTGTCCAGCAAGACCAAAGCCCGTTACATCGGTTGCAGCATGTACTGTAACTTGAGCCATTGCCTGGCTACCGGCCTTATTTAATTCCATCATGGAATTGATCACAGGGCGCAATTTGCCTTCATCAATCAAGCCTGCACGATATGCAGCACCCATGATGCCCGTGCCTAAGCATTTCGTGTAATACAAAACATCTCCTACACAGGCACCTTCATTGCGAATAATGCTCTCTGGATGAACGATTCCAAACACCGACAGTCCGTACTTAGGCTCTTCGTCGTCTATTGAATGACCACCTACAACAAAGGCTCCTGCCTCACGTACTTTATCGGCGCCACCACGTAAAACTTCACCAGCAACCTCTGCACCCAAAGAGCAGGGAAAGGCAAAGATGTTAAGTGCGGTGAGTGGCTTTGCACCCATGGCAAATACATCAGAAAGCGCATTGGCTGCAGCAATTGCACCAAATTCATAGGGGTCATCAACAACAGGAGTGAAGAAGTCTAGCGTTAAGACGGCTGCGGTGTTGTTGTCAATTTTATATATTGCCGCGTCATCAGAGGTTTCAAACCCCAACAGTAGCTCTTCGGGAGCATTTGCAGGCATTACGTTTGCTAGTATTTCGTGGAGGTCACCCGGACCCCATTTTGCCGCTCAACCACCTTTTTGTGTAAGTTGTGTTAGTTTGACTGGTTCAAATGTATTCATAGTTCTCCTTGTGGGGCACGTGTCACGTTCTTGTCGACTAGAGCTCTCTTACGAGCTCGTGAGCTTTTTTCTTTGCTTCGGCAAGGACATCCTCACCTTTTTTGGTTATTGAATAGTATTTTCGTACCCTACCTTCGCACGTGCAGTTCTCTACCGTTAAAAGCTCTGCCTTTACTAGATTATGAAGAATAGGGTAGAGGGTGCCGGGGCTAATTTCATAGCCGTGAGATTTTAGTTCCTCTATCATAAACGACCCAAAAAGAGGTTCTTTTTGGGCATGATGAAGGAGGTGTATTTGAATAAATCCAAGAAAGAGTTTTCTTAAAACTGGGTCTTGCATTGGGGTTCTCCTTGGGTTAAAGTAGCGATATCGAAATCCGATATCGATAGACGATATCGAGCTTCTATACTAAGTGTACCTGAACGGCGTCAAAAATGTAAGGAGTCTTTAATGTTTAGAACTAAAAATCTGGCGTTTAAAGATGTGCTCTATTACACAGATTTGCATATCGAAAGTGGCAGTACTACCTTTATAACAGGTAAAAGTGGCAGTGGTAAAAGTACCTTGTTAAAGCTCTTGAACAAAACCGCAAATCCTTCTGCCGGTGAGATGTTTTACAAGGGCACACCCCTTTCTGAATGCGAAAGCATATCTCTCAGAAAGCAAGTCACTTTGATTTCTCAAACTCTTTTTCTTTTCCCCGGAACGCTGAGAGAGAACTTTATTCAATTCTATCAGTATTGCGAAAAGCCTCAACCGTCCGAAAATACCATGCGTGATTACCTGAGTCTCGCGGAGGCTTCCTTTGATTTGGATGTTTCTTGCGATACGCTTTCCGGCGGAGAACGCCAGCGCGTGTACTTGGCAATCTGTTTGTCCTTTAATGCGGAAACCATAATGCTTGACGAACCTACTTCGGCGCTCGATGAAGATACAGCGCACAAAATAATGAGTAATCTGGTTGCTTATGCTAAAGATGCTGGCAAGACGCTGATAATTATTAGTCATGATCATGGATTAGTTGAGCGCTATGCAGATGTCGCTTTAGATATAAGTCGAGGTGAGTAGCATGGATGGAGCTGTTCAAATAAGTCTGACAAGCTTTGTCTTGGTATATCTGTTACTTATTGTGGTTACGGTTGTCATGAAGATGAGCAAGATTTCGCAAACCAAATTACTGTTTGTTGCGAGTTTGCGAATGACGGTTCAGCTTGTTATAGCAGGATTTGTATTGGAGTATCTGTTTGATAATCCAAGTCCAATCCTGGTAGCGTTATTCTTAGTTTGTATGGTCGCCTTTGCAATTCATCGTATCCTGAACGTAAACGAAGGATTGAATAGGCGCTTTAAGGTTGCGATAGGGGTAAGCCTTGCAGCGACATCGCTTGCGGTCATTGCCTTTTTCGTTGTAACGATTATTGGTGAAAGTATTTTTAACCCACAATATATGATTCCTATTAGTGGCATGATTTTAGGAAACGCCATGACAGGGGTCTCTTTAGGGGTAAAAACGTTTATGGCACAATACGAAGATTCCAAAGAAAAGCTAAATGCCCTCCTCAACTTAGGTGCAACACCAAAAAATATATTACATCCTCTCGTGAATAAGGCACTTGAAACAGCATTACTGCCAACAATTAATTCCTTGCTAGGAATGGGAATTGTAATGCTTCCTGGAATGATGACGGGTCAGATTCTTTCAGGTGAGTCTCCAACCACGGCAATTCTCTATCAAATTTGCGTCATGATTTGCATTACTACAGTAGTGTGTCTTGCGGTGTTTCTTTCTTTGAATCTGGGATACAAAACACTCTTTAATAAAGAGTCTCAATTTATTGATTCAAAAGGTGAATACTAAAGTGAGGCAAAGAGAGCGAGAAGATGGTTCTACTCATTACAACATTTCAAAAAAACTTGTATAAAGGGGTAGGCAAGTGACAAAAAAGTGTATAAACTAGGGATGTCCTTTAAAAGCGGTACAGAGAGACCGACAAGGTAACACGCATAGCACTCGCTCGAAAAAGAGTTGCTGTCATGTAAGCCTTTGTCTGTCGCACGGGCTTTTTTTATGCCTAGGCGCAGACACCGCCAAACTTGGGGGTAAGGTGCTAAATGAGCGCAAAAAGCGTATTGGTTTAGCAGCTTGCTCGGCGGAACACAGGTCCGTCTGTACGCACTCAACAACGAAAGGGTGTGTATGAAAGACGCAGCAGTAAAAAATGTTTGCATGAATGCAGACGAAATCGAGAGGTCTTTGACGCGTATTGCGCATCAAATTCTCGAGGCTAACAAGGGTGCGAGTAACATAGCTCTTGTTGGTATTGTGACGCGAGGTGACTTGCTCGCAAAACGCTTGGCTGAAAAAATTCAGCAAATTGAAGGTACTAAAGTGCCTATGGGTAAGCTAGACATTAGCTTTTATCGCGACGACTTCGCAACCCATCTTTCTCCCGAAGTCCACTCAACCGACATTCTCTTTGATCTTGATGGTAAGGATATCATCTTGGTGGACGATGTTCTCTACACGGGTCGAACCATTCGAGCCGCACTCGATGCTTTGGCAGATATCGGTCGTCCTGCAACCGTACAACTTGCTGTTTTGGTCGACCGTGGCCACCGTCAACTTCCCATTCGTGCAGACTTTGTCGGTAAAAATGTGCCTTCCGCGGCAGATGAAAATGTGCGCTTATTCTTAGAGGAATCAGACGGAAAATCCGAGGTAGAAATCTTAGAGATGGCTCCGGGCTCACGCGCGGGTTCAGCACCATTGGGAGGTGAATAGAGATGGGTTTTAAGCATAAGCACTTAATTGATATTACTGAGTATTCCGCAGATGACATTATGACCATCCTTGAGACGGCAGCTCGATTTAAAGAAGTAAACGAACGTCGTATTAAAAAGGTTCCTTTGTTGCAAGGCTTTACGGCGGTAAACATGTTTAATGAGCCTTCTACTCGCACGCGTTCTTCTTTCGAAATTGCAGAAAAACGCTTGTCATGCGATGCCTTGAATTTTGGAGGAAGTTCAACGGCTACCGTAAAGGGTGAAAGCTTGGTAGACACCGTTGAAACCTTATGTTCATATAAGGTTGATATGATTATTGTTCGGGACAAACGTGCTGGTGTTCCGCGTAAAATAGCTGACGTTTCAGGCGTGAGTGTTATTGATGCCGGTGATGGCAAGCATCAACATCCTACTCAGGCGCTGCTTGACTTGTACTCCATTTGGGAGCGCAAGGGTGACCTTAATGGCCTCAAGGTTGGCGTTGTGGGAGATATTGGACATTCACGTGTTTGCGGCTCTTTGGTTCCTGCGTTAAAAATTATGGGTTGCGAGGTTACCATTATTGCACCTCCCACTTTAATGCCTGCTCGTCCTGACATTTTGGGTGCCGATTATGTAACAAGTAATCTTGATGAGGTGCTTCCGACTCTTGATGTGGTGTATATGCTGCGTATCCAGCGTGAACGTCTTGAAGGGGCTCCCTATCCTAGCTTACGTGAATACAACATGCTCTACGGTCTAACTAAAGAGCGCGAACGATTGATGAAGCCTGATGCCTTGATTGGACATCCAGGACCTATCAACAGAGGTGTTGAGTTGGATAGTTACATGGCTGATCATCCTGAACGTTCGATTATTCTTGACCAGGTCTATGCGGGTATTTTGACGCGCATGGCTGCCTTGTACCTACTGCTCGGAGGGAGCGAAGATGGCTTTACTTCTTAAAAATGCTCACGTGATTGACCCTCAAGTTGGGTTGAATGAAGTGACCGACGTCGTAGTGCGTGACGGTAAAATTGTTGAAGTTGGACAGAATCTCTCTATTGAAAAAGGAGAAGTTCGTGACCTTGAAGGAAAAATAGTTGTTCCTGGCTTGGTTGATATTCACGTGCATTTACGTGAGCCTGGTTATGAACAAAAAGAAGACATTGCTTCAGGAACACGCGCCGCAGCGCATGGTGGGTTTACCGCAGTTTGCTGTATGCCAAATACAAATCCTGTTATTGACAATGCCGTGGGCGTGGGCTTTATTCACGGTCGTGCTGCCGCGGTAGGAAAGTGTCGCGTTCATGTTGCAGGTGCTTGTAGTCAAGGACTCAAAGGTGAAACGCTTTCTGAAATGGGTGACATGGTTGCTCATGGTGCTGTTGCCTTTACCGACGACGGTCGTGGTGTTCAAGGCGCCGGCATGATGCGTCGCGTGATGGATTATGCTTCTCAGTTTGATCGCGTGGTCATGAGTCACTGCCAAGACAATGACCTGGTAGGCGATGGTCAGGTTAATGAGGGTGTCATCTCAACACGTCTTGGTATGCTCGGCTGGCCTAACGAGGGCGAAGAGCTTCAGATTGCACGTGATATTGCCTTATGCCGCTTGACTGGTTGTCCTCTTCATATTCAGCATTTAACAACCGTGCGTGGTTTAGACATGGTTCGTGCGGCAAAGGCTGAAGGCTTGCCCGTAACATGTGAGGTTACTCCTCATCACCTATTCTTAAATGAAGATGATATCACCGATGCTTATGATACTTCGTTTAAGGTAAACCCTCCGCTTCGCACCAAAGAAGATGCAGCTGCTCTTATTGCGGGTGTGGCTGATGGAACGGTTGATGCAATTGTTACTGACCATGCTCCTCATACTGACTATGAAAAGGACATGGAATTTGAGTTGGCACCTTTCGGAATGATAGGTTTAGAGACTTCGCTTTCACTTGTTATTACGAATTTGGTAGCTCCTGGCATTATTTCTTGGGAGCGTGCGGTAGAGCTTATGAGTGCAACGCCGCGCGAGATTTTGCGTGTAGATCGAGTAGCTATTGAAGCTGGCAGCGATGCAGACTTAACGGTTATTGACCCTCAGGCTGCCTGGACAGTTGATTCTTCAGAATTCCTCTCAAAAGCAGTCAATTCTGCTTTTGTAGGAACTGAGCTTACTGGTCGCGCTACCGATGTCTATGTTGCAGGTTATGCAACCCTGCAAGATGGCGTCATTGTCGAGTAAGCAAAGAGCTTTGCGTAATACAGCTACGTATTCGTAATAGGATTACGTAGCTGATGTCAATAAGGAGTCACACTGTTATTGGTGTGGCTCCTTATTAGATTGTTGAGAAGAAGTTTTAAAAGCTTGTTTCTCATTAATGGTCGGGATTGGTTTTGGTGCTGCATGTATGGGATCCAGTAAACACGGCCAAAATTGTTTAGTTTTAACGGGTTCTAACCGTGACTTCATCACCAATATTTCGCTGTGATATAGTAAGCATATTGTCATCCGAAGGAGATTCTAAGGAGTTGGTCTGCATGTTTAGTGTTAAAAATTTTACCAGTAATGATGATATTGCTATTTTGGAAGAACTCGGTCCTTTTAGTGTCATCGAATATAAGCGGGATCTTAGTGTTGATGCTTCAGATGCAATGATGGCATATTTTGCACAGGAAATGAATGTTCGCAAGCGCCAACTTATATGCGATGTAGCAAGAGGTGCGGTCACTATTCAAGCAGGTGCAATGCAGTGGATGGCTGGTGACGTGCATGCTAAAACTGGTGTTAAGGGTGTAGGTGATTTGTTTGGTAAAATGGTTCGTGGCGCGGTAACCAAAGAAAGTGCTATCAAGCCTGAATATGAGGGCAATGGTCTTTTGGTTCTTGAGCCAAGCTATCGTCACCTTATTCTATTTAATACTGATGACTGGGGTGGTTCGGTCGTTTTAGAGGATGGTATGTTCCTCGCTTGTGAAAGTTCTCTTGATCAAAAAGCTGTAGCACGTTCAAACATTTCATCGGCAGTTGCTGGTGGAGAAGGCTTGTTTAATCTCGCACTTCAAGGAAGAGGTGTCTTTGCAGTAGAGGCAACGAGCCCTCGATCAGAACTTATTGAAATTGATCTACAAAACGACGTGCTTAAAATTGATGGCAATATGGCTATTGCGTGGAGCGGTTCGCTAGAATTTACCGTGGAGCGTTCAACAAAATCACTCATTGGATCTGCTGCTTCTGGCGAAGGTCTTGTGAATGTATTCCGCGGTAGCGGCAAAGTTCTCATGACTCCTGTTGTGAGAGATGCTGTTATTGTAGAGTAATAGTTTAAAAATAGGCACTGAAAGATACCGGTATAAAACCCTTGCGCACAGTTTTGTTGCAAGGGTTTTGTTTTTGAATTAAGCCAGTTGTGCTACTTTACCGCGGTTAGCAAAGGTTGTTTGAAGATACGCAAAGAGAGGTTATGGGGCGCTTCTTGTCGAAGGAAGATAGTGGCAAGAAGCGCCTCCCAAAAGGGCAGCCTATCCCGTCCCTTGAAGTTTTTGTATGAGAGCTTCATGTAGTTCTTTGAGATACTCAGGAGTCTCTGTCCATTGGTGGGATAACGTGCCAAAGTCTAAGTTAAGTCCGCATGCTTTCAAGGTGTTAGCAACTTCGTCAGGACCATTGGTTCCCCAACCATACGATCCAAAAGGGATGCCGATACGGTCATTCCATTTGGGAGAAAGTCCTTTGAGATAGCATAAAAATGCAGCTACCGAAGGCATCATATTGTTGTTGAGCGTGGGTGAGCCAACAGCAATGTACTTTGCAGAGAGTACTTCTGTCATAATGTTTGAGATATGGTTTGCTTTAAGATCAAACAATCGCGCAGGTACTCCGTATTCAATAAAAGCTTCAAGAATTTGATGCGCCATTGCTTCGGTAGAGTGCCACATAGAATCATAGATAACTACTGCATAATCTTGCGTATCAAGAGAGCTCCACTTTGCATAGGTCTCAAGAATTTCACTGACGTGAGTACGCCAGATAATGCCATGGCTTGGTGCAATCATGTCAAAATCTAAACCGCTAAGCGCTTTAAGCGCGCGAGCTACATGATGAGAATAGGGCATAACGATATTTGCATAGTATTTTTTTGCTTGGTCAAGTACTTCAGGAAGACCTACTTCGTCATCGAAGTGCTTAGATGATGCAAAGTGCTGTCCAAACGCGTCATTTGAGAATAATATTTTGTCATATTCAGAATACGTCACCATGTTATCTGGCCAATGTACCATAACTGTTTGAGCAAACGTAAGAGTGCGTTTGCCGATATTAAGGGTATCTCCTGTAGATACGGGGAGGTAGTTTAATTCGCCATAATGAGCTTTAAGACCGCTGAGACCGTAAGGAGTGCTCGTAATAATTTGTAGTTCTGGTGCAAGTTTGCACAAAGCAGGAATGCCTCCAGAGTGGTCTTGTTCAACATGATTAGAGATGAGGTATTCAATCTTAGAGGGGTCTAGTATTTCACTAATGCGCTCAATCAGTTCGTGTGAAAAAGAAGCCTTGCAAGTATCGATGAGAGTGGGATGTTCATCTACTATAAGGTAGGCATTGTATGTTGACCCTCGTTCGACGGTGTATCCATGAAAATCACGTTCATTCCAGTCGATGCCTCCTACCCAATATACGTCAGGCTTGATTTCAACTGCATGTAACATAATACCCTCCTTTATAATTATAAGTTTAGAGCATCGTATCATGTTTGATTGGTTGTTGCTGTTGTGTGGTGCTGTGTGGTAGTTAAAGTGAATAAAACTGAATAGTGCGATGGAGGCGGTCGGGGTCTTCAGTTTGTATAGAGCCTGCAGCCGCGCTTGCATAAGAAACAGAGAAGAAGAAAATAATGAGATAGTCAACGTAGAAAAGTTGATTTTACATGAATATTCATGAAAAGATGTAAATCGCTCTACTAATATGCTTGTCAAATACAAGTTTTCGCCGTATCATAAGCAATTGCTGTTTTCGCATGCGCTGAAACGGCAGCGTATGCTTGATACAAATGAAAGAAACAAAAGGAGTTTACCTTCATGGCAGTTAAAATTCGCCTAGCACGTCACGGCGCAAAGAAGCGCCCTTATTACCGTATCGTAGTTGCTAATTCTCGTGCACCTCGCGATGGCAAGTTCATTGAAGAAGTAGGTCGCTATAATCCCTGCTCGCAGCCAGCAATGGTTAAATTTGACATGGAAAAGGTTGATCAGTGGCTTAAAAATGGCGCTCAACCAACCGACACCGTTGCTGCTCTTATAAAGCAGGCTCGCGAAAGCGCCTAGGCAGATGGCTACTCAGACGGAAGATATTGTAGGTCTTATAGAGTCTGTGGTTCGCCCGCTTATTGAGTTTCAAGATGAGCTGGAAATCTCAGCTTCAGATGACGAAGAGGGCGTAATTCTTGTTGAGATTCGTGTCAACGAAGAGGATGCCGGCAAGGTAATTGGTCGTCAAGGGCGTGTTATTAAATCTATCCGCACGCTTGCCCGTGCAGCAGCTTCTCAGACTAACACTCATGTTGAAGTGGAGCTCCGCGATTAAATGCGTACCTGGGTTACCGTAGCCTGTCTGGCTAAAACTAAGAACTTATCAGGAGGACTCATTGCACGTAGTGTAAAGGGTCTTCCTTTTTTGCTTTCTCCTGGGTCACGGGTTGCTTTTGTGCCTCCGCAGCATGATGCACCACGCTTTGCTCTAGTGGAAAGCGTAAAAAAAGAGGGTCATGATTCGTATTTCATCACCTTTGAAGGTGTTGATAGTATTGATGTGGCTGAATTGCTTGCAGGGTGCCATTGTCTTATGCGTCGCGAGGATGTCCCAGTAGAGGTTCTTCTTTGTAAGGATCATGAACTAATTGGATATGTTGTCTGTGATGTACGGTCGGATTTTACCGGTAGGATTGCTGATGTTTTGGAAAATCCTGGACAAACTCTTATAAGTGTTATTTGTGAAAAAACAAATAAAGAGATACTCATTCCTTTTGTTGACGCATTTGTCGTGGACTTTGACGAAGAAGCTTGCTGTGTCAAAGTTGCTCTTCCCGAAGGACTCCTTAATCTCTAATAGTCAACATTGTTTTCGAAAGGATTTTCTTTTGATAGTCGAAACATTATCGACCTTTCCTCATATGTATGACTCAGTTATGGGTACATCCATGATGCGGATTGCGCAAGAGAAGTCTCTCATTGAATTTGTCTCGTATGATCTGCGGGATTGGACACATGATAGGCATCGCACTACTGATGACGATCCGTACGGCGGTGGCGATGGCCTTGTGATGAAAGTAGAACCCATATATGAAGCGTATGATGAAATCGCAGAGAGATTTGATTCGGTTAAGCCATACACTATTTTCTTAAGTCCGTGCGGGGAGCGCTTTGATGATGAACTAGCTTCGGAGCTTGCGCAACAAAAGCGTTTACTTTTTGTTTGCGGGCATTACGAGGGAATTGATGAGCGTGCATATGATTTGGCGGACAGGGTAATATCGTTAGGGGACTATGTTTTAACGAGCGGTGAACTGGCCAGCATGGTTATTATTGATGCAACCGTGCGCAAAATCCCGGGTGTTTTAGGCGCCGAAACAGGTGCATTAGGTGAAAGTTTCGCTGATGGATTACTTGAATATCCTCAGTACACCAGACCTGCCGTGTTTCGCGATAAAGAAGTTCCTTCGGTGCTTCTGTCTGGAAATCATGCTGCCATCAATACGTGGCGTCGCCAACAGAGCTTGGAGCGAACGTTTTACTTACGACCTGATTTATTGGATGCCTTAGAGCTTCCCTTGCAAGACCAAGATTTTTTGCAAACTTTGTCAAACACAACAAAGCGGTAGCTATTACGCGTTATTATAATGCCTTGCTATTTCTCTTTAGTTAAGCCGAAAGGAAAAAGATTTTATGGCTTACGGTAACCATGCTGACAGTCAACGCCCTGGTATCTTGAGGTCATTTTTCAGCATCTTGGCTATGATTGCTTTTGTTTTGATTGCGTCATGGGCACTCCGTACGTTTGTTTTTCAGGCTTATGAAATCCCTTCAGGCTCAATGGAAGAAACCATTATGACTGATGACATGGTGTTTGCTGAAAAGGTTACTCTAAATTTTGAAGACCCTCAGCAGGGAGACATTCTTACGTTTAAAGATCCGCAAGTTCCGGGACGAATTCTTATAAAGCGCTGTATTGCAATAGCTGGGCAGACGGTTACTATTGATGATGGTGGTATTGTCTACGTTGATGGTGTTGCACTAGACGAACCCTACACTAATGGTAAACCTTCGTATCCTCTGGATAGCGACATTACGTATCCCTACGTTATTCCTGAAGGTCATTTGTGGATGATGGGGGATAATCGCACAAATTCTCAAGACTCCCGCGACTACGGAGCAATTCCAATTTCTTCCGTTACAGGTGTCGCCGTTGTCGTTTATTGGCCACTGAATAACATTGGTCTGTTGAAGTAGAAATATTGTAATAAAATCGTTGGATACTAAATAGAGCAAGGAGAATTATGTCAACCGAAGAGTTATTTGATGTCGCTAAGCAGCAGGGGGATGCAGATAAGCTTCCTCCAACGTTTCAAGACATTATTATGAACTTGCAGCGTTATTGGGCAAGTATGGGGTGTGTTATTTTGCAGCCTTATGACAATGAAGTAGGGGCTGGTACCAATGCACCTGCAACTACGTTGCGCTCGCTTGGTCCTGATACGTGGCGTACAGGATATGTACAAGGTTGCCGACGCCCTACCGATGGTCGCTATGGAGAAAACCCTAATCGAACACAGTTTTATTATCAATTTCAAGTACTCATGAAGCCATCTCCTGATGATATTCAAGAGATGTATCTTGGCAGTTTGCGTGCTATTGGTATTGATGTCGAGGCTCATGATGTGCGCTTTGTTGAAGATGACTGGGAGAGCCCCACGCTTGGCGCATGGGGTTTAGGTTGGGAAGTGTGGATTGACGGCATGGAGGTCACGCAATTTACCTACTTCCAGCAAGTGGGTGGATTTGAATGCAATCCTGTGCCAGTCGAAATTGCTTATGGCCTTGAGCGCTTGACTATGTATATTCAAGGCGTAGATAGTATGTTTGATATTGTTTGGAGTCGCGGTGAAGACGGCGTTGTCTTTACCTATGGAGATGTTTATCTTGAAAATGAGCGTCAGTATTCTGCATACAATTTTGAAGTAGCGGACACCGACTTCCTCTTCCAAGAGTTCTCGGATCGTGAAGCAGAGTGTCTTCGCATATTAGAGGCTAATTTGCCTCTGCCTGCGTATGATAGTGTATTAAAGTGCTGTCATACGTTTAATCTTTTAGATGCGCGTGGTGTCATATCGGCAACTGAGCGTATGTCGTATATCTTACGTGTTCGTACGCTCGCTAAAGCTGTCTGTGCTTCTTATATGGAACATGTGGTGGGTAGTGCACCAGTAAAAGAGGAAGAGAAGGGGGAAAACTAATGACGACACTTCATACTCTTGCTTTTGAAATTGGTACTGAAGAAATTCCTGCGTTCGACTTACATAAGGCTACTCTTCAGCTTGCAACGCTTGTCCCCGCCGCTTTGAGTGAAGTTCGTATTCCTCATGGAGAAGTGACTATTTATACCACGCCGCGCCGTTTGGTCATGATGGTAAAAGATGTGGCTTCCACCACGGAAACCTTGCAAGAAGTTTTCCGTGGTCCAGCTGCCCGCATTGCTTTCGATGAAGAAGGCAATCCCACCAAGGCTGCTACGGGTTTTGCTCGGGGAAAAGGCTTGGGTGTTGAAACACTTGAGAGGCGCGAAGAGAATGGCGTGGAGTATGTTTTTGCAACGCGAGTCATTCCTGCGCGCGATGTAGCAGAACTGTTGCCTGAAGTCTTGCAAGGAATAATTACAAAAATCTCTTGGCCTAAGTCATGTCGCTGGGGAGCGACCAGCGAGTATTTCTCACGTCCTGTTAGGTGGCTGCTGGCGCTGCTTGACGAGCGGATTATTCCTGTTACTTTTGCAGGTCTTGAGGCTGCTAATATGACGTGCGGACACCGGTTCCTTTCCCCTGGACCTCATTGTGTTTCCACGGCAGCTAATTTGTTAGAGGTTCTTGAGACGGCCTTTGTTATAACGAGTGAACAAGCACGTGAAGAAGTGATTCGACGCGGGGTTGCACAGATTGAAAAGGATTGTGGTGCTCAAGCACAACTTCCTGAAAAAACTTTGCTCGAAGTAATAAATTTGTGTGAATATCCAACACCTTTGGTAGGTACGTTTGATCAGGAATTCTTGGAAGTTCCTGAAGAGATTATTGTTGATGCGATGCTTATGCATCAACGGTATTTCCCGCTTTATGATGAGGCAGGAAAGCTAACTAATAATTTTATAGTAGTAAGTAACGGCAATCCTGCTTGTGCCACGACTATTATTAACGGCAATGAGCGTGTGGTTCGCGCACGTCTTTCGGATGCAAAATTCTTCTACGAAGAAGACCTCAAGCATCCTTTGGCGGATTACGTTGAGCGACTTGACGAGGTAGTTTTTCAAGAGCGGTTAGGTACTATGCGAGCAAAAACCGATCGCGTAGTTGCACTGGTGGAACACCTTGCGCATGATGCTCAGCTTGGGGCGCAAGATAGTGTCGATGCTGCTCGAGCTGCTTATTTGGCAAAAGCTGACTTGGTTACAAACGCGGTAGTAGAATTCACAAGTGTCCAAGGAATTATGGGTGCTTACTACGCTCAGGCGTCAGGAGAAAATGAACAAGTTGCTCAGGTTGTTTCCGAGCATTATCGTCCCCGATTTTCGGGAGATGAGCCACCAGCTTTACCAGTAGGTAAAATTGTTGCCATGGCTGACAAGCTTGATACAGTATGCGGTTTGTTTGCAGTAGGGCAAGGTCCTACCGGCTCGTCTGACCCGTTTGCTTTGCGACGCAATGCTTTGGGTATTATCGCCATGCTTGAAGGGGGACTTCCAGTTTCTCTTGGCGCGGCTATCGACTCGGCACTTTCTACGTATAAAGCGGCTGGAATTGATTTCAATTACGACGCGGTACGCACAGAGATTGTTGAATTCTTTATAACACGTACGAAAGTTATGCTTCGTGATGGAGGATGTACTCCCGACGCCGTTGATGCTGTTCTTGCTTCAGGTGCAGAGGAGCCGGCACAGATAATCTCACGTACACGTGCTTTAGAAACTGCTCGTCTAAATGAGCCAGAAACCTTTGATAATCTTGCGATTGCCTATGCCCGCGCAAACAATTTGCGAGAGGAAGATGCAGGCACGGAGGTGCGTGAGGCATTGGTGGGAGAGGCAGAGCGTATGCTTCTCGAAGCCATAAATGCCACTTCTTCACGCGTTGATGAAACGCTTCAGCAAGACGATTTTGAAGCTGCGCTTGAAGCTCTTTCTGCACTGCGTGATCCTATCGATACGTTCTTTACTGAAGTAATGATTATGGATGAAGATTTAGATGTGAGAAAAAATAGACTGGCACTCCTTAATAAGTTCGTCGCCGTTTTTGCACACGTGGCAGACTTTGGAAAGATTGCAAAGGCAGCGAAATAGCGTATGGGAGTTTCAAGCATCCCGCAAAATACTGACATATTGCCCACCATTCACGTTATTAGTGATTCGGTGGGCCTCACCGCTCAAACAGTTGCGCGAGCAGCGGCAGCCCAGTTTGGTGTATCAGATCCTGTGATGGAAGTTTTGCCCTGGGTTCGCAGCTTTGAGGATATAAAAGCTTATATCGATGAAAAAAGCGCGTGGTGTCGTGAGCGTACCAATGACGGGCGCATGCTTATTCTGTATACGCTTGTAGATGCCACACTGTCAAGGCAAATGTCTGAGTATGCCATGATGCGCGATGATATAGTTGCTATTGACCTTATGACAGGAGCAGTAGGAGCTATTGCCAACATGACCGGCTTGGCACCTTCTACAAAGCCTGGCGGTGTGTATGTTGCCGATCAAAATTATTTTCGCCGTATTGAAGCTATTGAGTTTACTATTGAGCATGATGATGGACGCAATCCTCAAGATCTTGACCAAGCAGACATTGTACTGCTTGGTGTGTCGCGTTCGTCAAAAACGCCAACTTCAATTTATCTGGCACAACAGGGGTACAAAGTGGCTAATGTTCCTCTTGATCCATCCACTGAACCGCCATCCCAAATCTACGATGTGAAGTCCATGCGTCTATTTGGTCTCATGACTACTGCCGATGTTTTGATAGATATTCGTCAGCGTCGCTTAGGAAAAGCAAGTGCGGTGGCTTCGCGTTATGCTGACCCCGAATATGTCTATCAAGATCTTGAAAAGGCACGGGCGCTCATGAGACGACTGGGGTGCATTGTCATTCATACCGAAAAACGTGCCGTTGAGGAAACGGCTCAGGAGATTTTGCGTTACTACGAGCGCGCACATGCGGCATCGGTTAATATATCTGGTTAAATTCTGAAACGGGTATTCCTGAAAGTTTCAGAGAAGCTTTAGAGTTAAGGAGAAAAGGTGGCTGAAGCAGTCAAGCGAGTTTATGCGTTTGGAAAAGATGCTCAAGGTAAAAATGTAACCGAGGGCGACGCCTCAATGAAGATGATTGTTGGTGGTAAAGGTGCAAACCTTGCCGAAATGGCTAACTTGGGATTGCCTGTTCCTCCCGGATTTACCATCACGTGTCAAACATGCATGGAGTATGCAAATGCAGACAACTCTTGGCCTGAGGGTGCTCTGGATACAATCAATGAGTACCGTCAAGATTTGGAAGTCCGTATGGGCAAAAAAATTGGAGATGCCGAAGATCCTTTGCTGGTCTCTGTGCGTTCTGGCGCTCCTATGTCAATGCCGGGTATGATGGATACCGTTTTAAACCTTGGTCTTAACGATCAGTCTATTAATGGACTGATCAAGCAAACGGAAAATCCTCGCTTTGCCTGGGATTCATATCGTCGCTTTATTCAAATGTTCTCTCATGTAGTTATGGGACTCGACGGAGATTTGTTTGAAAATGCTATTACGTCCATGAAGCATATGCGTGGCGCAGCAAGCGATACAGACTTAACCGCAGATGACTTGAAAGAACTTGTTTCTGAGTTTAAGGTTATTTTTGCCGAAAACGTTGTTGCAAGTGAGTATCCTTCTTTGGTTGTTGGTGGCATTGTTCAGTTCCCACAAGATCCTATTGCTCAACTTCAACTTGCTATCGAGGCAGTTTTTGGTAGTTGGAATAATCCCCGCGCAACGTTATATCGCAAACAGAACAAAATTGCTGATGATTTAGGTACGGCAGTTAATGTGCAATCAATGGTGTTTGGAAACAAGGGAAACACTTCTGCAACGGGTGTTGCGTTTACGCGTAACCCAGCTAATGGCGACAAAGAGTTCTATGGTGACTATTTGGTAAATGCGCAGGGTGAAGACGTTGTTGCAGGTATTCGCAATACTTCACCTATTGCGGAGTTAAAAGACGTTGAAGGTCTTGGAGATGCGGGACGTGAGCTTGAAGAGGTCTTTGTTATTCTCGAGAACCATTTCCGCGATATGTGTGACATTGAATTTACTATTGAACAGGGCAAGTTATGGATGCTTCAAACGCGTGCAGGTAAGCGTACGGCTGCTGCTGCGCTTCATATTGCTATTGAGATGAGAAATGAGGGTCTCATTAGTAAAGAAGAAGCTGTCTTACGCGTCGATCCTGACCAGCTTGATCAGCTCCTTCATCCTCAATTCGATCGTAGTGCAACGTACGATACTGTTGCTCGTGGTCTTAATGCTTCACCAGGTGCTGCTGTGGGTGAAGCTGTTTTCTCGGCTGCTGATGCAGTGGAGGTTGCCGAGGCTGGCCGTAAGTGCGTTTTGGTTCGCTGGGAAACTAATCCTGACGACTTAGCGGGCATGATTGCTGCAGAGGGCATCCTTACTTCTCACGGCGGCAAAACCTCTCATGCTGCGGTTATTGCCCGTGGTATGGGTGCTCCTTGTGTGTGTGGTGTTGATACACTTCGTATTGATGCAGAAAACAAGCAGGCAACTGTAGCAGGCACCGATATTGTTATTAAAGAAGGCGACATTATTTCTATTGATGGTACCTCAGGTAGCTTAGTACTTGGCGCGGTAGACTTGGTGCTCCCTGAGCTTACTGGTGACCTTGATACCATTTTAGAGTGGGCAGATGAATTCCGTACCATGGGTGTTCGTGCTAACGCAGACAGTCCTGAAGATGCTGTTTTGTCTCGTGAGTTTGGTGCACAAGGTATTGGTCTTTGCCGTACTGAGCATATGTTCTTAGGTGAGCGTAAGCAGATTATTCAAACTTTTATCTTGAATGAAGATGAATCTGTCCGCGAAAAAGCAGTAAATGATCTACTTGAGGTTCAAACGAATGACTTCCTTGGTCTGTTTGAAGCTATGGACGGACTTCCTGTTATTGTTCGCTTGCTTGATCCTCCATTGCATGAGTTCCTTGATAGTCCCCGTGAGCTTGATGTCGAAATTGCTCGCATGGAGGCAACCGGTGGAGATAGAGAAGTTATCGTTCAAAAACGTAAGCTTATGGAGCAGATCGACTCTATGAGTGAAGCAAATCCCATGCTTGGTTTGCGTGGTTGCCGCTTAGCTATTATGTATCCCATCCTTCCTATTATGCAGGTTCGCGCTATTGCAACGGCATGCGCTCAGCTTCAAAAGAAGGGTTTACACCCAGAACCAGAAGTTATGATTCCTTTAGTGTCAGTTCTTCCTGAGTTAGAAAAGCTTCGCAGTGTTGCTCTTCAAACTATAAGTGAAGTTGCTGCCGAGCAGGGTGTGGAGCTTAATATCAAGGTTGGTACGATGATTGAGCTTCCTCGTGCTGCGGTAACGGCCGACGAGATTGCTACTCAAGCTGACTTCTTTAGCTTTGGTACGAATGACTTGACTCAGACCACCTTTGGCTTTAGCCGTGACGACGTAGAATCAGAATTCATTCCTCAATATCTCCAAGACCGCATTTTGCCTTACAATCCGTTCGCAACGGTTGATTCTGGTGTGGCCAAGCTTGTTAAGATGGGTGTTGAGCTTGGACGTCAGGGTAATGAAGGGCTTGTTTGCGGTGTATGCGGTGAGCATGGTGGCGACCCTGATTCTGTCAAGATGTTCCATGAAATTGGTCTCGACTACGTAAGTTGTTCACCTTATCGTGTGCCGCTTGCACGTTTGGCTGCGGGACAGGCTGCGCTCGTAGAGAAGATGGGTTTTTCTCGCGATAAGTAGTTTTTTGCCAAAAAGTACGTAGCAAAGTGCCCCGCAATAGTAGGGGCACTTTTTTGATGCTAGATCAAAAATACTGATATTTTAAGTGTTAGACAAGAAGCGAGATGATAGGAATGCAAATTACAAAGAAAACAAAATTTTTAATTGTTGGTTTAGGTTTGCTCGGTGGTAGCTATGCAAGAGGCTTGACTCATAAAGGTTACTATGTGGAGGCCATTACCAAAGATCAAGAATCAGTTGATTTTGCTCTTGCGCATGGAATAGTGAAAAAATGCACGACCGAAGTATGTGAAAATATGATACGTGAGGCAGATATCATTATATTTACGCTGTATCCGCAAGTCTTTTTGGAGTGGATAGACGAATACGGACATTTAATATCTAATGACACTATCATTACTGACGTTACCGGTGTTAAACAGTGTGTCGTTTCGCAAGTACAAAATAAACTTCCGCACGGGGTAGAGTTTATTTCTGCACATCCTATGGCAGGCAAGGAAGTATACGGCGTTGAAAACAGCGATGAGAGTATTTTTTATGGTGCTAACTTTATCGTGGTGCCTCATGAAAGCAATACCGAAGAAGCAATAGAGGCATGTATGAGAATTGGTGAGATTCTCGGATTTGGCTTTATTACCTGTTTAAACGAAGAAGAACATGATGAGATGATTGGATTTGTTTCTCAGCTTACTCACTGTATTGCCATCTCTCTTATGACATGCTATGAAACTAAGCATTTGGAACGCTATACGGGAGATTCATTTAGAGACTTAACGCGTATTGCAAATATTAATGAAAATCTTTGGAGCGAACTCTTTTTACTGAACAAAGAATCACTTCTTAAGCAGATGTCTCTCTTTCTTGGTGAGTTTGAGAAGCTTTACACGTTCCTCGATCAGGATGATGTTCAGGGTATGAAGGAAATGATGATCATGTCAACAAGGCGAAGAAAATTGTTTGATAAATAGATACAGTATCTTGGCTTATGGTGCGCAACGCGTGACTTATAGGACGTTTTCGTAGCCGCTGCAGGTGAACGGTTTTGGGTAAAAAAATCGGGTACCACGTATGGTACCCGAAAAGGGAAGTATCTATTTATTGCAAGCTCAGGCTTAAGCCATTGAGTAGTCGCCCTCGAGCTCAGAAACGTCAGCAATGGGGGTAGCTACTACGTTTTCACCTTGGATGGTGAGTTCAATAGCAAATCCATCAGCAGGCATTTCAGAAATATCGATACCCATGAACTCAACTGAAGTTCCCTCGGTGTCAACAATCATGATATCCCACTCAAGATTGTTTGCATCTACGGTAAATACCAAGTCAAGGTACGTGCCGCTTGGCATGGTTTCTGAACCAAGAAGGTCTTCACCCCACTCGTCAACAGAACCACCAGAAACATAGAGCTCTGCAATCTCAACGCCAGTTCCATTAACAACGCTTACAGGAACTTCAATAATTTCCTCTGCGCCATCTTCAGCAGCATCTTCCGATGCGGTTTCTTCAGCAGCTGGCTCTTCAGTTGTTGTTGCTTCTTCGTCGCTTCCGCAAGCGCTCAATGTAAGCGCCAGCATGGTGCCGAATAATAGTGCAGCAATTCTTTTCTTCATAAATCTTCCTCCTTATAAGATTTGCCTACTTTTGTAAGCACGTAAATACTATCACAAATTAAAAACTTAGCAAAATTTGCCAGGTAAAGATGCTGTTTTATCCGTGTAAGGAAGTTTATCATGAAAGAATTTTGTAAAATATCACTTACAACGCCTGTGAATACCTACCAAAATTAAATCTAATAGCTGCAGCTAGAGTAGTGCGAGGCCACTTATAAGAACTCACCTTTTCGTAATTATTTCAGGGAAGTATAGACATCTTTTTAACCTTTAGTGTCAGCTCTGGTTGTTTCTGTGGAATAAACATGGCAATTTTTCATGTGTGTTTGCTGGGATGAAGAAGTGTTTTTGAGCAAGCGCGCATTAGTGCTAGAATAGGCGCGTTGTTGAGTAGTTGAAAAATATTTACGATAAGCCTTGATGGCTAGGGAGTTATATATGTCAAATGCCGCGGTTAATAATACCTTAACACAAGTCGTACCCTTACAAAGTCCTTTACAGGGAGAAGCAACAGTGCCAGGTGACAAATCTATTTCTCACCGTGCCGTTTTGTTTGCTGCTATGGCGCAGGGTAAATCTGATTTGTCTGGTGTGCTTGACAGTGGGGATGTCCGCTCTTCTATTAGTGCAGTTTGCCATTTAGGTGCTCAAGCTGAATTTAGCGTGCAACCAGATGGTAGCCTTGCTGGAGAGGTGATAGGTTGGGGGTCAGATGGCCCTGTTCAACCTCAAGAACCCATTGATTGCGGTAATTCGGGCACAACGTCGCGCTTGTTGTTGGGGATTTTGTCGGCTTGGGATCTTCAGGTTGAGTTAACGGGAGACGAATCGCTTGTCAAAAGGCCCATGCGGCGCATAACGGCTCCCCTTATGAAGATGGGGGCAAAGTTTCTCCCTGAAGGACGAGAGACCTTACCGCTTACCGTGTGCGGTTCGCGTTCTCTGCGTGCAATTTCCTATGATGCTCCAATGGCGTCGGCGCAGCTTAAAACAGCCCTTTTGCTTGCAGGGTTAGGAGCAGATGGCACCACTACGGTTAATGAACCTGCTCCTTCACGTAATCATACTGAACTAATGCTGCCGGAATTTGGTGTGGCTACCACCGCAGCAGATCGACTGGCACAAGTAACCGGGCCTGCCACTTTGAAGTCATGTAACGTGCTCGTACCTGGCGATCCTTCGTCTGCCGCTTTTTTGGTGTGTGCGGCTGCAATTAAGCCAGGCAGTGTTTTGCGGGTGAATAATGTGAGCCTTAATACGGCGCGGATTGGCTTTACGCGAACTCTTGAACGGATGGGTGCTGATATAAATATTACTCATACCGGATCTGCAGGAAAAGAACCCTGCGGAGATATATCTATTCGCTACACGCCAAAGCTACGTGGATGTGAGATTCCTGCTGAAAAAATTGCCTCGATTGTAGATGAGATTCCTGTTCTTGCGCTTGTGGCGGCGCATGCGCGTGGTATAACGGTTTTTAGAGAGGTTGATGAGCTTCGCGTGAAGGAAACCGATCGTTTAGCAGCAATTATCGAAGGACTTTCTTTAATGGGTATTGATGCTTGGGTTGAAGGCAATGACCTTTTTATTGAGGGTCAACCAGATGTTGTGGTACCTGAAGGACTTATCTTTGATTCGCACAATGACCATCGACTCGCTATGACCTGGTCGTTGGTGGCGCTGTGCGGGTCAACTCCTGTGTCGGTAAGAAATATTGAATCTATGCATATTAGTTACCCACACTTTTTGAGCGACATAGAAAGGTTAGCTCGATGATTATTGCCATTGATGGGCCGAGTGGCGCAGGAAAGTCAACTGTTGCTAAGACAGTAGCTCGTGAACTGGGTTTTTCCTGCCTTGATACGGGGGCAATGTACCGGGCTATTGCCTGGAAGGCTCTCAAAGATAAGGTAGGATTAAGCGACAATAGTGCTTTAGGTGATTTGGCGCAATCGTGCGTTATTTCATTTGAGCATGAGCGGGGAAATCCTGCTCCGCAGAAAATTCTGATAGATACGGTTGATGTAACCGACGCTATTCGGTCTTCTGATATAGATCGGGCAGTAAGCGCGGTTGCCGCAGCACCTTTAGTGAGAAGCGCCTTGGTGAAGCAGCAGCAGCGTATAGGCTCTGAAGGCAACTATGTTGTTGAGGGTCGCGATATTGGTACAACAGTTTTTCCTCAGGCAGAGGTAAAGATTTTTCTTACGGCATCAGATCAAGAACGTGCGCGTCGGCGGGTGGCGCAAAACACTGATCGAGGCGTTGGTTCTACTGATTACAACGTCGTTTTGGCAGACATTGCTTTGCGCGACAAGAATGATTCTTTGCGAGCGGAATCCCCTTTGAAAGCTGCTGAAGATGCGCTACGTATAGATTCTACTAGTTCGTGTATTGACGAGGTTGTTGCAAGTATTTGTAAACTTGCATTTGAGAGAGGCGCAGGTGCATAGTGGCAAGATGGTTTGTTCCGTACGAGGAAATTTGGGATATGCCTATTGATGGCAAAGAGGGCAAGGAACGAGCTCCGCGTCTGGTAGGGAATCTTCTGTATGGCTTTTTGGGCTTTCTCTTTAAGATTTGTTTTCGCTATCGTGTTGACAATCGCGAAAGCCTTCGTGGGTTTAAAGACAAGAGTGGTGTCATATTGATAGCGAATCATACATCTTTTTTGGATGTTGTGTTCATGTATCTTTCCTGTAGACCTACTCAGTGGGTAAGATTTTTAGGGCGAGACAATTTGTATGGAAAAGTGCATGGTTTAGTGGGGCATATTTTGTCACGTGTGGGTTCGTTTCCGATAAAAAGAGACTCAGCTGATCGTGGCGCGATAAAGCGTGCCACCCATATGCTTAAAAATGGTGAAATAGTTGGTATTATGCCTGAAGGGACGCGACGTGGCAAAAGTGACCGTACTCCTGAAATTCATTCAGGGGCAGCGTTTATTGCCAAGATGGGGAAGGTTCCCATTTTACCTATGACGGTGCGCAATGCTGAATACATAAAACAAAAAGGAAAATTCTTTCGTTTTCCTAAGGTAACGGTTGAATATGGCTCACCTTTGTTGGTGAGTGATTTTGATTTTCTGCCGAAGGAAGATCGCCTTGATGGCTGCACTTGGTACGCTATGCGCGAGTGCTTTGCTCTATCGCAAAGAGTGCCCCGTGAGCAGGTTGATATGGTAGCTCTTTTCCCAACAGGCAAAGACTTTACCGAAGCATTTTCTAGTCATGAAATGCCTCAACACACAACTAAAGATATGGTGGAGAGCCTGGAAGCAAAAAAAGCCAAGCAAGCACAGAATGCTGGCGATGTAACTAATCAGGTGACTTTATGAGAGTAAGACGAGCTCGTTATGCGGGAGCATGTTATGGGGTTCAGCGTGCACTTGATTTGGCTCTTGAGGCTTCGCATTCAACAGAGGGAGCTTCAACGCTTGGTCCGCTTATACATAATCCGCAAGTGGTGGATGAACTTGCTGCGCGGGGAATACTTGTAGTGGATGAAGTAGAAAGTGTCTCATGCGGATCGGTGATTATTCGCAGTCATGGAGTAACGCCTGAAGTGCGCAGGCAGGTGATTGAGCGCAATCTTCCTCTTATTGATGCAACGTGTCCACATGTCGCACGTGCTCAAAAAGCTGCAGGTGAACTAGCTGCAAGATGTGGTTTTGTTATTGTGGTGGGTGAAAAAGGTCATCCTGAAGTTGAGGGTTTGGTGGCATGTGCACATGAGGCAGGTGGAAAAGTTGTAGTGGTAACCGAGTCCCACCAATTGCCCCTTGATATGTATGGACCGGTAGGTATCGTGGTTCAAACTACTCAAACACGTGAAGCGCTAGAAGCAGTAATTTCAGAGTGTGAAAAGAGAAATATTAAGCGGGAAGTAAAAAACACCATATGTTCAGCAACGCGTTTGCGCCAAGAATCGGCTGCCGAGTTGGCTGATGAAGTGGATGCGATTGTGGTTATCGGTGGGCGCAATTCTTCAAATACGACGCGATTGGCAGAAATATGTGCTGCTTCATGCGTTAGGAGTTTTCATATAGAAGCACCTGAAGAGCTCAATTCAGCATGGTTTGAAGGTTGTGAGGTGGTTGGAGTGACAGCTGGAGCTTCAACACCAGAATCGCAAATTGCGGCTGTGGTTCAACGTTTGGAAAAGATGTGAGTAGTTCGACTTTTGGTAAAGACGTTATGTCGATATACCCCGGAATAGATATAACGCGCTTTGCTTCGCCTGATAAGAACAACTTGCCGCTGGCTCGTATTGCTTCAGTAGAGGTAGACTCACCTGCCTACGATGCTGGTTTTGAGGCTGGCTGTTATGTTGTGAGCGTGGACGGGCATCCCATTAGGGACCTTATTGATTGGCGATGGCTTACGTCTGAGGATTGTATAGCGGTTGGCTATGTTGACCTTGAAGGAGAACGAGGAGAGATTGAGCTTACTAGGGAAGTAGGCGAAAGCTGGGGCTTTACGTTCGATGGTGTTGTTTTTGATACAGTAAAACAATGTCGAAACTCATGTACCTTTTGCTTTATGAAACAACTCCCTAAAGACCTGCGCCCTTCGCTGACACTTCGCGATGATGATTTTCGCTTGAGTTTTTTAGCGGGCACATTTGTAACATTTACTAACATTACACCTGAAGATGAAGAGCGCATAATTCAGCAACATATTTCTCCGCTACGAATTTCTATTCATGCAATTGACAAACAAGTTCGCCAACGGCTTATTGGCAGGCATGCTCAACATGGCATCGATGTACTTGAAAGGCTATTGCTTGCAGGGATTGAATTTCATGCCCAAATTGTTTTGCTGCCGGGAGAAAATGATGGGGAAGTGCTTCGAGAAACGCTCGAGTGGGCTTATGCGCGCCCGGGAATCCGCGAAATAGGAATTGTTCCGCTGGGTTTCACGAAATACCAAAAATCATTCACGTATAGTTTTAATGATTCTACAGCTGCCGAAAAGGTGCTTGCAATACTTGATCCTTTGCAACAAAGAGCACTTGCTGAACGTAATTTCGCCTGGGTCTTCGCTGCCGATGAGTTTTATTGCAATGCGTATGGCACGCAGGTTCTCAAGTATTTGCCATCAACTAGCCACTATGGAGACTTTGGCATGTACGAAGACGGCATTGGTATCATTCGCTCTTTTGTTGATGACTGGACAAATACACAAAAGCTTGGCGGTTTCATCAAAGCACAAGACACTCTCGCAGAAGCTTGCATGTATGTGTATATTGTATATGGCGAAGCCATGGAGGAAACGTTTAATGCCTTATTAGAAGTTTCTGATTTGCGTGGGTGCGTGAGTCCTCTTTTTGTGAAAAATAATTTTTTTGGGGGAAATGTTGATGTTACCGGCCTTCTTTGCGGTTGCGATATTGTTGAAGCGATAAAAGAGGTTTGCGACCAAGGAAAGGAACATAGCTTAAAGAAGAAGCTTTTTGTAATTCCTTCGGTTGTTTTTAATGACGATAATGTGGCGCTTGATGATATGAGTTTGGAGGATATTAGACGGCAGGCAGAAGCGCGCGTGTCCGTGGTATCCTGTAACCCATCAGAATTTCTTGAAGAGATTATTGATCTTGTAAAGCGTGAAGCTTTTTAGTTCGTAACGTAAATTGAAAGGTTTAATTATGCCTTTGCCAATTGTGGCGGTAGTAGGAAGACCGAATGTCGGCAAGTCGACCTTTGTAAATCGTATAGCTCAAGCCGACGAAGCTATTGTTCATGAAATGCGTGGTGTTACGCGCGATCGCTCTTATCATGAGGCCGATTGGAATGGGACAGAGTTTAAAATTATCGATACCGGTGGTATTGAAATGGGAAATGAAGATGCCTTCCAAAGCTCTATTCGTGCCCAAGCGTTTGCTGGCGCGCGTGAAGCAGATGTTATCGTATTCTTAGTTGATGGACGTACGGGCATCAATGCTGATGACGAAGAGGTAGCGCGTATTCTGCGTAAGTCCTCAAAACCACTTTTTTTGGTTGTCAA
>CAYJGC010000010.1:0-17396 GCA_964369725.1 uncultured Eggerthella sp. | reverse complement strand
TCCATTGTTTCAAATGTGGCTGGTACGACGCGAGATGCAATCGATACCTTGGTTGAACATGAGGGCTCGCGATACACAATTGTAGATACAGCTGGATTGCGGCGCAAAGCTCAAATTGACGAAGATGTTGAATATTATGGTTTTGTGCGTGCTATGCGTGCTATCGATCGTGCGCAGGTTGCCCTGCTTGTTATCGATGCTACATTGGGCTTAACCGATCAAGATCAACGTGTTGCAGGGTTTGCTGCAGAGCGTGGTTGTGCTATGGTAATTGTTCTTAATAAGTGGGATTTAGTAGAGGGGCCAGAAGCGAAAGCGGAAATTCGTGAACGCATTGCCGATCGCCTCACGTTTGTGGGATATGCGCCCGTTATAGCTATCTCTGCTTTAACGGGAAAGAAAGTGGATCGAATTTGGACTGCTATCGATACGGCATTTGATAATTACAGCAAAACCATTCCAACTAATAAACTTAATACCTGGCTTACTACTATTCGTGAAACAGGTCATACCGTCAGTCAGGGTAAGGCTATGTTGCGTATGAAATATGTTACGCAAACTTCCACCTGTCCTCCACGCTTCACCTTCTTTGTTAATAGGCCAGACTTAGTTAATGACAACTATGAACGCTTTTTAGAGAATCGTATGCGTGAGGCGTTTGATTTGACAGGAACGCCCGTTAATTTTAAATTTAAGAAAAAGGATTAAAGGTTTATCTATGCAAGAAATTTTAGTTGCGCTTGGCCTTTTCGTCATAGCGTTTCTTTTAGGGTCAATTCCTTTTGGACTCATTATATCTAAAGTGTTTTTTGGTATTGATATTCGTGAGCACGGTAGTGGTAATATTGGTACGACTAATGCAATGCGCTCAATGGGTAAAATTGGCGGCTCTGCCGTGTTTGTCTTAGATTTTGGTAAGGGACTTTTCTCCGGTGTGCTCGCGTGGCTGTTTGCAACAAGCTTTTTGCCAGCTTCGGGTCTAGAATCTGGTGCGCTGGTAACCTACAACGTAATGTTGTCACTTGCTTTCATGGGTTGTATATGGGGTCATATTTTCAGTCCTTGGTTAAAATTTAAGGGTGGAAAAGGTATTGCGGTAGCAGTAGGCTGTGTTTTTGTCACCTTTGGGTGGGTTGGAGCTAGCATCGAATTGTTGATTTTTATTGTCTTAGTGGCTGCTACGAAATACGTTTCACTTGGATCTATAGTAGCGGCTGCTGCATGTCCCTTTTTTGCTTCTTATTATTTCTGGGGTGACTGGGCTGCAATCGCTTTGTGTACCATCGCGGGTCTAACCGTAGTGTGGGCTCATCGAGAAAACATTACTCGACTGCTTGCAGGTACTGAGCGCCGGATTGGCGACAAGAAGAAGCAAGCGTAAGCGTTCACAAAACACGTCTCTTTAAACGAAGCGAAAGGAGTGTACATGGTAGTAGCAGTGATTGGGGCTGGGTCGTGGGGAACGGCTCTTGCTCAGCTTTTGGCGAATAATGGAAATAGAGTGCACTTGTGGGCTCGTAAGCAAGAGGTAGTTGACTCTATTAACAATCATCATATCAACTCGCGATATCTTAGTGAAAGTAAGTTGTCCCCCCAGATAGTAGCTACTGTTTCTTATGAAGAAGCATTGCAAGATGCGCAAGCTGCAGTTATCGTGACGCCATCAAACCTTATGAGGGAAGTAGCGTCTGCTCTCGCCGAGGTGGTTAATCCTGACTTCCCTGTAATCATTTGTTCTAAAGGGGTTGAAGAGGGTAGTGGGCTTTTGCCGGTTGAGGTTTTTGAAGCTGAAATGGGAAATCTTCAACGTCTTGCTGTCCTTTCTGGTCCTAATCACGCTGAAGAAGTAGTGAGAGGAATACCTTCAGGAACAGTAATTGCCAGCACTCATCAAGGTACCGCCGAATTGTTTCAAAAGCTTTTTGCCAGTCAGAATTTTCGCACCTACGTAAGTGAAGATGTGTGTGGTGTAGAGTTATGTGCTGCTTATAAAAATGTTATTGCAATAGCAGTTGGTCTTTCGTATGGACTAGGATATGGGGACAATACGGCAGCTATGCTTATGACGCGCGGATTGGCAGAAATGAGTCGCTTGACGGTGAAATGTGGCGGTAACCCTATTACCTGTATGGGTCTCGCGGGTACGGGGGATCTCATTGCCACGTGCACTTCCGAGCATTCTCGCAATCGTCGTTTTGGTAAATTGCTTGCTGAGGGTAGTTCGCTTGAGCAGTTTACTACTGCAACACACATGGTAGTTGAAGGTGCACTTGCCTGCCGAACGTTGAAAACGCTCTCCGATGCGTATCACGTTGAGCTTCCTATTGCTGATGTTGTCCGGAGTATTGTGTGGGATGGGGAAGAGCCTAGTGCGGTAGCGCGAGACCTCACGAGTCGTCCGCTTACCACGGAATTCTATGGACTATGATGACGTATTGATAACGTTAGGTTTACTAATGTTTTACTAGATA
The DNA here is from genome assembly GCA_964369725.1 of uncultured Eggerthella sp. Classification (GTDB taxonomy): domain Bacteria; phylum Actinomycetota; class Coriobacteriia; order Coriobacteriales; family Eggerthellaceae; genus Paraeggerthella. The sequence goes on along the minus strand of CAYJGC010000010.1, from coordinate 14,925 downwards.
TTCCTGAGAGGGATCTCGCGAAAGTGATTGATGTAGAATCGTTGGTGCCTGCTAAGGAGCAGGCTTGATAACCTACTGAGGACTCGTTGAACCCTCTCGCACACTCCATGCCCTTCTCAAAACTTTTCTCCAGCGAGTCCAAAGGCATACGCGCATTCCCCTCTCCTCTGCGCGTAGTGTAATTCCCCCTTTGTACCCCAGACAAAGGGGGATTTTTATGATTTAGTTATGCAGCTATTTTGTTTAACCTATTTGGTACTGATGTCCCAATTTTAACAATTACTTCTCTGGTATACTAAACTCACGATTAGGGGCGAAAGCTTCATCAAGAGAATCTTTCGTTCGAAAACAAAACATTATCGAGAAAGAGGTATCCATGGGTTTCATTCAAGCGTTTACTGGTGCATTAGGTGGAACTTTCGCTGATCAGTGGAAAGACTTTTTTCAGCCAATTCCTGGTGTCTCAGCCACGGTAGCTCTCTATCCTGCTGTTAAAGCAGAGCAAAATGCAGGTCGCGGTTCAAATACAAAAGGCTCAACAAATATTATTACCAATGGAAGTAAAATTGTCGTACCTGAGGGTACGGGACTTATTACTGTACAAGAGGGTGCCATCACTGGTTTTATTGCAGAACCAGGTGGGTATACTTACTCTTCAGATGATATCAATTCCAAGTCGTTCTTTTCGGGTGATGGTATTATCGAGTCCGTTGTTAAACAGACGTGGGAGCGCTTTAAATTCGGGGGACAGCCAGGTGCGTTCCAGCAAGCTTTCTACGTCAATCTTAAGGAAATTCCTGGCAATCGTTTTGGAACTCAAAGTGAAATTTATTGGGATGACGCATATTTAGGTGCACAGGTTGGTGCCATTACTCGTGGCACGTACTCCTTACGCATTGTTGATCCCTTGCTGTTTATCAAGCAGTTTGTACCTGCAAATTTCATTTCAGATAATGGTATTTTTGATTTTAACGACATAGATAATAGTGCTTGTGAGCAATTGTTTACTGAAGTTGTAGGATCGTTGTCAGCAGCGTTTTCTATGTATACGAATGACCCCAATAAGGGAAATCGTATCACGCGTATTCAGGCAGATCAGGTTGGGTTTGCGCAAAGTCTTTCTGCAGCAGTTGAGGAAGGGTATCAGTGGAAATCCGACCGTGGATTAGTGATTCAGAAAGTAGCGCTTGCTGCTATTGAATACGATGAAGACACCAAAACGTTGCTTAGTGATGTTAAGAAGGCAGATGCATTGTCGGGTGCTCGCGGAAATTCTTTCATGCAGCAATCGGTGGCACGAGGATTCCAGGCAGCAGGAGAAAATCCCAATGGCGGCGGTGCTATTGGTATGGGCTTTATGGGAATGGGCATGAATGCAGTGGGCGGTGCTATGGGAGGTCTTCAGCAGCCCGTTCAGCAGCCTTACCAGCAGCAACCTTATGATCAGCAGCAGCAACAATATCAACAACAGCAGCAGCCTGTTCAGCCGCAAGCTCAGCAGCAAGCACCTGCTGAAGATCCTGTAGCAAAACTCACCCAACTAAAGCAAATGTTAGATATGGGTGTGATTACGCAGGCAGACTTCGATGAAGCAAAGGCCAAAGTCCTTAGTAATTTCTAGTATTACACAAGGGGTAAACCTGCAACAACTGAGTATATGTGAGAGGTATAAGGAGAAGGATATGGCGGAAAGTGTAAATCCTTATTATAGGAAAAGTGATACGCCGGCTGAACCCGCAGTCAGCGAAGTCGCGACGGCTGCTGTGCCGACAGAAAAGGAAGTTGTGTCTTCTGTTGAGCAGCAGGCTCGCGTAATCCATACTCACGAGAAACAAGATGGGCAGATTAAATGCCCTAAATGTGGTGCTACCGATATTTCGCAGAATAAGAATACGGGGAAGCTGCGCTGTAATTTTTGCCGTCACGAATTTGAGCCGGAAAAAGCCGATGGGCTAGTGGATGATATCTCAACTCTCGAAGGTATGGTTATTGGTGCAGGTGCACAAAAAATTGAATCCGAATCTGAGGATATAATTACACTTAAGTGTCACAGTTGCGGTGCTGAAGTGGTTATTGATACCGCAGAATCACTGCAAGCACGGTGTCATTGGTGTAGAAATACCCTCTCACTCAATCAGCAGATTCCCAACGGTGCAGTGCCCGACTTAGTTCTTCCGTTTGGCATTACAAAAGAAGTTGCCGAAGGCGAGGTGCGCAAGTTCGTTGAAAAGCGCAGCTTTTTTGCTAATCCCAAGTTTAAGGCAGAGTTCACTACAGAAAATATATTTGGTGTGTACCTGCCTTATATGATGATTGATGCAAATGCACATGCAACATTTATGGGCGAAGGAGAACATAAGACACGGGAGTATACCGTTAGGGTGGGTGACAATAAAGAAACGCGCTATGATGCAGATTTGTATCAGATTGAACGCGAGTTTGATATTGAGGTTCATGATTTAACTATTGAGTCTAATAAAGACAAACTTGATTATTCAAAATCAGGGACTTCAAACAATATCATCAACTCTATTATGCCGTTTGATACCGAAAATGTGGTAGCTTGGAACGCTAATTACCTCAAAGGTTTTCATTCGGAAAAACGCGACGTAGATGTGTCCGATTTGATGGGCGTTGCTCATGAGCAGCTAAAAGATGTTACGCGTTTTAAAGCCAATGAGACGTTAACGCATTACGATCGTGGTGTCAGTTGGAAAACGGAAGACCTAGAAGTAAAAGGTCAACAGTGGGTTGCTGCTTATTTACCGGTATGGCTGTATAGTTATCAAGAGAAAAAATCAGGCGGCAAGAATCTTCTGCACTATACGGCGGTAAATGCGCGAACAAAAGAAACTATGGGTAGTGTGCCAATCCACATGCCTAAGCTCATCACGGTTTCTTTTATTGTTGAGCTTATTGCTTTGCTTCTTGTTTTGTTTGTAGACTCTGAATGGGTGTATGCATGTTTGGCAGCAGGTCCTATTTATGGCTGGGTTATGTATTCTCGTTATCGCAATACTGATAAACGTCATACCTATGAGTTAGAAACTCGTTCGGATATGTCTAACGTGAGGACAGTAGATAACTTTATCAAGGAACGCAAGGGCTTGAGCAACGCTACTATGAAGGGTGCAAACAACACACGCGTTTCGTCTGCGAAAGTATCTTTTTTAGATGCCTCTGATTAGTATGTAGTGAATGGTATTGAGAATAAGTGTTCAATTAAAATCCTGCTTAGTGAACCTAAGCAGGATTTTTTGATAGAGTTGTTTTGCGTCTTGAGGGTTGATTCAGGGTTTGCCTGTATCATAGGCTCTATAAAAGTGCACCAACTTTGAAAGTGAGAAGTAGATGTTTAAGAAGAGTGTTTCCACGAGGGTTGGATTTTCTTTAGGAATACTGGTGATAATTGCACTCGCCATTTCCTTCTTGTCAGGTTGTTCTGAGGCTGACGAACCAGTAGAGGAAGGTTTGCCTCATTGGATTAGTGAAGACCAAATAGTATCGCAAATGGAAGAGGTGGTCGACGATTTCAATGCGCGTGACTACGAGGCAATTTCTGCGCTATTTGCCGACGAAAGTGTGACAGCTGAAGATCTTGAAAGCAGCTTGAGTACTGTTCAGGATGAATATGGTTCGTTTGTCTCGTACGGTGATGCAGTTTTTTTACAGGGCGAAAGCAGGGGTCGGTCGTATGCGACTGTCATTCAGGACGCAGTTTACGAAAATGGTACGGCAGAATTTCGTATAAGTTTTTTTGAAGACGGTAGCCTGGCAGGATTCTACTTCTTAAAAGCTGCGTAGGTTCTATGCATGTTGAGATAGAAACGCTCGTTCTTTTTCGAGCAGGGCAGTCCTCATGCGCGCGGCTTCTCCACTACCTATAGACAGCCCGTTTGCCTGGATAATGCGATGGTCGGGAATAAGGATTGCTAAAGGGTTTTTCTTAAGGGCCGCGCCAACTGCTCGGTGTGAGCTTGGGGAGCCAATAAGCTGAGCTATTTCAGCGCTCGTACGCGTTTGCCCGTAGGGGATGCGCGTGAGTTCTTTCCAAACGGTCTTTTGAAAAGAGCTACCACGTAAATCAAGGGGTACTTCAAAAAAGATGCGTTTCCCTGAAAAATATTCAAGAAGCTCGTTGGCTGCTTGATTACTGAGAGAGCTTGTTTCAGCGTTTACGGAAGAGATGCTTCCAAAAGACACGCGTGTAATACCTTGTGCACTTGAGCTTATCGTGATTGGGCCATACAGCATAGGGTACACGAAATGGGTTTCGATGCTTGTACTCATGACCTGTTTCCTTTCGCGAGGATTGTTTCATTGTACTGCGCGTAACGCTGGGTTCCTAGGGTATTTCTGATGGATGAATTATTTGACCACCTCTTTTTCTCGATTTGATACGTTAAATTACGTATTGTTTAGTTACTTCATAATTTTAACGTTGCTTTACTAAGAGTTGAACCTCCTTTCTATCTAATGCGCTAGAATGGCTCTACCTACTGTGTGAAAGGAAAAGTTTCATGTTTGAACCAGTAAAAATTGCGCCGTCTATTCTGTCTTCTGATTTTATGAATCTTGAGCGAGAGATCCGTATTTTAGAAGCAGCGGGTGCGGGATATATTCATTTTGATGTAATGGATGGGCACTTTGTTCCTAATCTCACTATAGGTGTTCCTGTGTTAAAACAGCTCAAAAAAATAACGCAGCTTCCGCTTGATGTGCATCTCATGATAGAAAATCCCCTTGTTCAGTTACCATGGTTTTTGGATGCGGGAGCCGATATTGTTACGCTACACATAGAAACTCTTGATAACGAAGAGGCTATGCAGACAATCAAAATGATTCACGAGGCAGGTGCTAAGGCTGCATTAAGCGTGAAACCTCAAACTCCTGTTGAGTATATAGCACCTTATATGAGTGCTTTAGACATGGTACTTATCATGAGCGTAGAGCCTGGATTTTCTGGACAAAGCTATATTGAAGGCAGCGAAGAAAAAGTTGCTTATGTATCCCAAAAGGCTCGAGAGTTAGGCGTGTCGCCCCTTATTCAAGTCGATGGGGGTATAGGGGTTAAAACTGCTGCTTTGGTGGCAGCAGCAGGAGCTGATGTTTTGGTTGCTGGTAACGCTGTGTGTGCCGCACCAGATCCTGCTCTAGCCATTAGTCAAATAACTGCAGTTGCAGATCAAGCGCGTCTTGCTGCTTTGGCAAAGGGGTAGGTGAATACTTCCACCATGAGTACTGTGGATATCAATGATTACATCTATCTTGACTACGCCGCCAGCGCTCCTTTGTGTGAAGAAGCCGCAGAGGCTATGGCTCCGTATCAGGTTCCTGGACGTATAAATCTTGCCGTAGGGGGCAATGCTAATTCGCTTTATACGCCAGGAAGGAAAGCATTTGCCGACCTAGAAGAAGCAAGGCGTCGTATTGCGCGTGGATTAGGTGCGCGGCGTCCTGATGAAGTGATTTTTACCTCAGGTGCAACAGAAGCAGATAATGCAGCAATATTTGGTCTTGTAGCCGCCGCAATTGAAAAACGCCGACTTCGGGGTGATACGGCTTTTGTTCCACATATTGTTACCACGACCATAGAGCATGAAGCTATTTTGGCTCCAGTAAAAAGCTTAGCTGCTCAAGGTGTTCGCGTTAGTTATCTTTCCCCAAATCGCAAAGGCTTCATTGAGCCGCAGGCACTTGAAGATGTAATGGACGAGAGTGTTGTTTTGGTATCTATTCAAGCTGCTAATAGTGAGGTGGGAAGTGTCTTTCCTCTGTCTCAGCTTGCGGAGATTGCTCATCGTTATCAAGCTGTTTTCCATACCGATGCGGTACAGGCTCTTGGTAAGATTGAAGTAAACGTACAAGAATGGGGTGTTGATGCCGCTTCATTTTCAGCGCATAAAATTGGTGGACCAAAAGGCGTTGGTACTTTGTATCTAAAGGCACGCACTCCTTTTAAGTCTCAGCTTATGGGAGGAGGGCAGGAAAGTGCTCGTCGAAGTGGCACGCAAAATGTTGCCGGAGTTGTTGGTTTTGCAGCGGCGCTTGACGCAGTTGTGTGTCTACAGCAGAAGGAATCTGAGCGTCTGTGTGAACTGCGTGACTATCTGTATGCGCACGTAGTTGATTTAGAAGGCGTAGAACCAACGTTATTGCCTCAAGAAAAAAGTATTGAGTTTTTACCAAACATTGTGCATATCTTGGTTAAGTCTTTTGAAAGCGAGACGTTGATATTACGATTAGATAAATTAGGCATTGGTGTTTCGGGGGGGTCGGCCTGTGCTTCGCATTCTCTTGAACCTAGTCATGTCTTGCGCTCTTTAGGTATTCCAACAAAACTTGCCCGAGGAGCTTTAAGAATTTCATTTGGACGTTACACCACAAAAGAAGACATCGATACGTTCTTACAGGCGCTTAAGAGTGTGGTAGCAAAAGGATAGAATGCTCGCTTTTATAGGTGAGATAAAAAGGAGAGAAATACACTATGGAGCTCATCACCATGCACACCCATACCTGTTTTACGGGACACGGAGAAGGTACGGTAGAAGAATTGGTTGCAGCTGCTTGTAAAGCTGGCGTGTCGGCACTAGGTATTACTGAACACTTTCCCCTCACGTCAGCAATTGATGAACCTCATTATATTTCGATGGATCCTACAAGGATGGCAGCCTATTTGTCAGATATTGAGAAAGCTCGCGAGCGTCATCCCGAGATAGAAATCTTAACTGGTTGCGAGCTTGATTGGTTAGGTAAGGACGAAGATAGGATTTTCACTGCTGATGACTATGCGCCCTTTTCGCTCATACTTGGTTCAGTTCATTTGGTGGATTTATGGCCGTTTGATGACCCTGAGCAGAAAGATCACTGGGATGAGGTTGGTCCTGATGTTATCTGGAGAAGATACTTTGAATTATGGTGTGATGCGGTAACTTCAAACGCGCCTTTCCACGTAATGGCTCACCCAGACTTACCTAAAAAGTTTGGCATATACCCCAGCTTTAATCTTCAGTCGCTTTATGAACAAGCGGCTGAGGCATGTGCTGCGTCAGGTCGTATGATTGAGGTTAATACCGCAGGAGTTCATTATGCTTGCAAAGAGATGTTCCCCGCTCCGGCATTTCTCAAAGCATTTTTCGAAGCTGGAGTGCCTTGCACTGTTGGAACAGACGCGCATGTTCCTTCTAATGTGGTACGCGGCGTGAAAGATGCTTATAAGTATCTGTATAATGCTGGCTATCGAAAGGTTGCTGTTCCGACATCCGATGGTGACCGCCGTTTTATTTCGCTAGATTAAAGTGTAGGTAGTAAAAACCACCTAAAATAAAGGAGCGAAGCAATGGCAGATGTTATAAAAAGTAGTAAAGAGAAAAAAGATCACAAAAGCTTGGCACGGCGTGCCTCGGGCGTGTTGTCTAAGCAGTCTAAAGTTCTTACGCTTGCTTCGTTGGAAAGAGCTTTGCTCTCGCAGTTTCCGGCAAGTGATGCCGAAAGCTGGGATAAAACGGGTATTTTGGTGGGCGATCCGCTTGTGCTTGTCAATAAAGTTGCCGTTTCGCTTGATGTAACACCGGAATCTATTTCAGCTGCTTCTAAGGTAGGAGCAAACGTGTTACTGACGCATCACCCTGCCTTTATTGATTCTCCAGAATCTTTTTTGCCTGCTTCGTCTCAAGCGTCGTATGCGGGTTCCCTTGTTTGGCAGGCAATAAAGAGCAATATTGCTCTTGTTTCTTTTCATACATCGCTCGATGTAAGCGTGCGCGCGCAACGCGTTTTACCAGGCATGCTCGGTCTTGACTTCAAACGCGTTTTATTGCCCTTATCGCATGCGCGTAGTAAGGGTTATGGACAGCTTTGTTCATTTTCGAAAAGCAACAGTATGACCTTAGCTCAATTTTCTGCACGGTGTACGTCGGTGTTTGCTCGTGCGCCCCGCGTATGGGGAGATTTCTCACGAGAGCTTACAACAATTGTTACTTGTACGGGTTCTGCAGGGAATGTAGCTTACGAGGCGTTGCGTGCAAAAGCAGACTGTCTGGTGTGCGGTGAGATTAAATATCATGAGGCGCTCGAGCTCTCACAGACTGGTTTATGTATTGTAGATTTGGGGCACGATGTATCTGAACTGCCGCTAGTTCCTGTTTTAACTCACGCTGTTGTACAGGCAGGAGTCCCCGACGAGCGCGTATTAATGCTTGATCAGAGTGAAGCTTGGATGCATCCTGAGACTCTCAGGGTATAATAAAAGAGCGTCGTACGAGCGACGTGTGGAGCCGATCAAAGGAAACGTATGCACGTAGACACTGACGATATTGCTACACTCATAAAAATGCAGCAGGTAGATATTGAAGCTCAAAAAGTTATCAAAGATCTCGAAGCGCTGCCAGAGCGACACGTTATTCTTGAAGCTCGCGCAAAAAGAAAAGCACTTACTGACAAAGCTGAAAAGTTAGAAAAAATTCGCTTGCAAACTAATGAGAGAATTTTTCGTATTGAAGATGAAGACGCTACGCTTGCAGAAAAGCAGCAAAAAGTACAGCTTGAAATTGACGACTCGCAGCACAATTATCGTAATGTCGAAGCTCGCACCAAGGAGCTTAACGGATTCGCCAAGCGTCGCAACACGCTTGAGGAGGAGTTACTTGTCTTAGTTGAAGAGCAAGAAAAGGTGGAAAGCCTCTTAGCTCAAATTGAACAAGCTTTGAAAGTTCTTAGCAGTAAAGAGGAAAACGCAACTAAGATCTTTGTCGCGGAAGGCGGAGTTCTGAAAGCGCAAAAAACAAAGCTTGAAGCTGAATATGAACGCTTAGCGCAGTCTCTTCCAGAAGAAGTATTGAAGCTCTATCGCAAAACGGTAGATAGAAGCGGGGGAGTGGCTATAGCCTTGCTCCATGAATCGCGTTGCGGTGCTTGTAGGACAACAATCAGTGAAGGTCGTCTGATTGATATGAAGCGCGAGGGAAGTCTTGCTCTTTGTCCGCATTGTTTACGGTTGCTTGTTTTAGTCTAGGGGTGTATTTCTAAACTAAAACTTACAAAGATGCTTTTTGGGCATACGAAGAGGGCTGAAACCAATTGGTTTCAGCCCTCTTGAATGCTCCTGAGGTTTTAGTGCGCTTATGCGCGCTCTACCTTACCAGCCTTCATGCACTTTGTGCAGACATTAGCCTTACGCACGCGACCTTTGTTGTCCTTGATCGTGACCTTTTGCACGTTAGGACGGAACCAGCGGTTGCTGACGCGGTGCGAGTGGCTGATGCTGCGACCCGCTGAGGGAGCCTTACCGCAAACTTCACAAATCTTAGACATCGTTCATCACTCCAGTACGTTTCATTGATCTAGGGCTTATGTCTTTCATGACAAAAGCCTGAACACTATAGCATATAAATACTACTGCTTTCAAGAAAATTTCATGTAGTATATTCGAACTTCAGTAAAACAAGACGCTGAGGCGTGCATTGCGTGTCTTTCATGCGCTATACTGCTAACGCAAGTTTTCAATAGGCGGCGCATCCATAAGAGAAAGGAACGCCATGAGTGATATGATTTCTGGCAACCTACATGTTGCTAACGATGTTTTGGCTGATATGGTAGGAAACGCAGTAATGGAGTGCTACGGTGTGGTTGGTATGGCAGCACCTTCTGCAGCGGATGGTTTAGCAAAAATCCTGCCTGCATCTCGTCTTCGTCGCGGCGTGGTTGTCTCAACAACCGAACTCGGTATCCATGTAGAGCTTTATGTGGTTATTGAGTACGGTACTAATATTAATACCGTCTCACAAAATCTTATTGATCGTGTGACGTTTGTGCTAAAAGAATATGCTTGCGTGCCTCTCGACGGCGTAGAAGTACATGTTCAGGGTGTAAAGGTTCGTAAGTAACTCAGTACCCTCGTATAAAGACTGTTGCAATAGACTTTGTTTAGACTTCGTTTGCGACAGTAATAATTTTAAGGAGAATAGAAATACCATGCCAGAAACGTATACCGCGAATAACTTTATCAATGCCATCGCGGCTGCAAGTAAACAATTAGGTCAGCGTAAAGAAGAAATCAATCGTCTTAACGTCTTTCCTGTTCCCGATGGTGACACCGGAACTAATATGTCTCTCACGCTTGAATCAGTTGTAGAGAATCTTGCAGCGTTGCCTATCGGGTCAAGCGTATCGGATATTCGTAAAGCGATCACAACAGGTGCACTCATGGGAGCTCGCGGAAATTCGGGAGTTATTACTTCTCAGATTTTGCGTGGTTTATGTGAGGGAAGCGTAGGACATGATGGTTTGAGTGTTGAGAGTATTGAATCCTCTTTTGCGCGTTCGCAAGAGGTTGCGTTTCAGGCAGTTCGTAAGCCGGTAGAAGGAACTATCCTTACTGTTTTGAAAGATTGTGCTAGTGCGGCAAAGCAAGCGCGCAAACGTAAACTTTCGGTTGAAGAGGCATTAGAGGCAGTTGTTGAAGGTGCTTATGAATCAGTGCAGCGTACGCCAGAATTCTTGCCAGTTCTGAAGGAAAATGGTGTTGTTGATGCTGGTGGTTTTGGACTTGCAATTTTCCTTGATGCGTTTGTTTCAACTCTAACTGGTAAAGAGGGAGCGTTGCGTGACGAGTTTGCCTTCGTACGCGGCGGGACACCGAAGGTCGAGATTGAACAGGTGAATGACTGGGAGGGCTCAGAATTCCGTTATTGCACTGAATTCCTTGTTCACTCTGATGAGCTGAATGAAGAAGAAGCTAAAGACTTCTTATGTACCATGGGAGATTGTGACCTCATGGTGGGCATGCATCCTCATTTTAAGGTTCATGTTCACAGTAATCGTCCTGATCAAGTGCTTGAGTGGTTCTTGACGCATGACTCTCAGATTTCTGAAGTCCATATTCATAATATGGATTTACAAACAGAGTCGCGCAATGAATCTCTTGACGCAGACAGCTCTCAGCCGCTAAAACCCTTGGGATTTGTTGCGGTTGCTCCGGGTGAAGGTAACGAAAAGATTCTTAAGAGTCTGGGCGTCGATGTAGTGGTTTCTGGTGGTCAAACTATGAATCCTTCTACCAAAGACCTACTAGATGCTGTTGCTCAGGTGCCTGCAGAGTCTGTCATTATTATGCCTAACAACAAAAATGTTATCCTTGCTGCGCAAAGTGCTTGCGAGCTAGCAGACATACCTTGCGCAGTGGTTCCCACGCGTAGTGTGCCCGAGGCGTTTTCGGCTATGTTTGGCTTTGAGGAAACATCTTCGCTTGAAGAAAATGTTGAGTCAATGATCGAGGCGTATTCAGAGGTGGTAACAGGAGAAGTAACCACGGCAATTAAAGACTCAAAAGATGCTCATGATAACCCTATTAATGAAGGTGATGTTATTGGTATTGCCAATGGATCAATTGAAACCGTTGGTAAAACGGTTGAAGAAGTAGTGTTGAATCTTTTGGAGGCTATGGATGCCGAAGATGCGGACTCGCTCACTATCTTGGCTGGTGAAGATCTGAGTGATGAAGATTTCGAATCACTCGTAGAAATTGTTGAAACAAAATTTGATAATCTTGAGGTTGATCCTCATCGTGGCGAACAGCCATTGTATCCAGTGGTAATGTCGGTTGAGTAGTTCTTGTATTGACAGATTGCAAAACACGCTCGCGCTCGACGAAACTGTCGGGCGCGTCCGTTTAGTAAGTCCAGCGCGTGCTAAGGCTTTGGTGGGTCTAGGGATTCATACGCTTCGAGACTTGCTTACTCATTTTCCGCGGCGATACGTGGACCTATCAAAAAAGTGCACCATTGCTTCTGCGATAATCGGTGAGCAATGTACAATAGAAGCAACCGTGCATGAAATCAAACTTAAAAAGCCAAAACCGAAGCTTTCACTTGTTGAAATATCACTTGTGGACACCACGGGTGTTATTATGGTGACGGCATTTAGGCAACCATGGCTTATGGAGCAAATTAAAGAAGGAATGAGCATAGCGGTTGCGGGTAAGATTGAATTTAATTACGGATTTAAGCGCATGGTTAACCCTTATCTTGAGGTTCTTGATCATGGAGGGGATGCACAAGGAAAAATCATCCCCGTACATCCAGCATGTGAAAAAATTTCAGCGGCATGGATGCGAAACATTGTGCAAAATGCTCTTAACCATTGCTTGGGCATGTATGACCCTCTGCCACTTCATCTGCGTGTTAAGTATCGTCTTATGAGTAGGCAAGTTGCTTTTTCAGCTATACACTTTCCGCAGTCAATGCAAGAGGTGAAAGAAGCACGCCGAAGATTGGTGTATGAAGAGTTACTGTTTTTGCAGCTCATGCTTATGAAAGAGTCAAGCCGGCGAAGCGAAGGCTGTGTGGCGTTTCAGCATCAAATATCTGGACCGTGCGTTGAGCACCTTGCCAACATACTTCCTTTTAATTTGACTGAAGGGCAGTTGCAAGCGAAGAAAGACATTCTTGCTGTCTTAGCTTCACCTGAGACAGCAAACCATATGTTGCTCGGTGATGTAGGAACGGGTAAAACAGTTGTTGCAGCTTTTGCGCTTGCAGCAGTCGCCGATAGTAACTCGCAAGCCCTCTTTATGGTTCCCACTGAGGTTTTAGCTCATCAGCACGGCAAAAGTCTCGCATCTTTGTTGGATGCTGTGGGTATTACCTGGGGAGTCTTAACAGGGTCTACTTCACCGGTAGAGCGTGAACAATTGCTCGCTTGTTGTGCTTCGGGTGATTTGCAGGTTTTGATAGGAACACATGCCTTGCTTGAAGATGCAGTAAAACCCTGCAAGCTTAGTTTGGTGGTAATTGATGAACAGCAACGTTTTGGTGTTGAACAGCGGGCAAAGCTTTTGTCAAAAGGACAGGCTCCCGATGCACTTTTTCTTACAGCAACTCCTATTCCGCGGAGTTTGGCTCTTGCTTTGTTTGGAAATCTTACATTGTCGTATTTGAAGCAGCGTCCCCATAAAGGTGCACGCAGAGATACTTATGTATATAAAAAGGCTGATAGGGGGCATGCTTACGATGAAGCAAAGCAAGCACTTTTGCGGGGCGAGCAGGTGTATGTTGTGTGTCCTTTGATTGGACAGGATAGCGAAAGTCGCAATGCAAAAGCACAAGGTGAAAAACAAGCGCTCAGGCGTATTGAGCGAGATGAGGAAGCTTATGAATATGCTGCAGTGAGTATTGAAACCGATGCCGACCTAAAAGAAGACGATGTTGCTGCTGCTTCGCAGGAAGCTCGTTATTTGCAGTCAACTGTGTTCGTGGATTGGAACGTAGAACTTTTGCATGGAAAGATGCCTAGTTTAGAAAAGCGTGAAGTAATGGAACGCTTTCGCACGGGTGAAACACAGGTTTTAGTGGCTACCACTGTTATAGAAGTTGGTGTTGATGTTCCTAATGCCACGGTGATGATTATAGAAGATGCTGACCGTTTCGGTTTATCTCAGTTGCATCAGCTACGCGGACGCGTAGGTCGTGGCGTTAAAGATGCACGCGTCTTTCTGATTTCAGCTTCAAAGTCTGAGGTGGCGCTTGCTCGCTTGGAGGCTATGGTAAAAACAGATGATGGATTCGAATTGGCAAGTTACGATTTATCTTTGCGGCGTGAAGGTGACATTTTAGGAAACAGACAGCACGGCGCGAGCTGCTTGAAACTTGTTAATATTGCAAGAGATGGAAAGATTATTGAAGCGGCTCAAAAAGATGCAAGAGCTATTATGCAAGAAGACCCCCAATTAGAAAGTCCAGCATATCGCGCGCTCGGTCGCGAAATGCGTCTCATGTTTGCAGGCGATGGTGGGGGAATAGGAGGCTGATATGAGAGCTGAATCAAACGCTAAGAAGTTACCAATGTTGTTTACTGAATCTTTCTCAGAACACAGCCTTTTTAGGACAGGAGAGTAATGTGAGAATCATTGCGGGAGAGTACCGCAGTCGCGTAATAAAGGCTCCTACAGGGGATGGAACGCGTCCTACGGTGGATAGAGTGCGTGAATCTATGATGAGTATAGTGAGCAGCGCCCGTGGCGGTTTTGAGGGTGCGGTTGTTTTGGATGTCTTTGCAGGATCAGGAGCTTTAGGTTTGGAGGCATTGTCGCGCGGAGCTCAGACCGCAGTTTTCTGTGAGCAGAACAAAGAGGCACTTCGCATTGTTCAGGAAAATGCAAAAGCGCTCGGCTTGGCGCCACAGCAAGCGCGTGTGGTTAAATGTGATGCAATTAAGGATACGCCACGGGCAACAACAAATCAGTTTGACGTAGTATTTTTGGATCCGCCTTATGCGATGGAGCCGACAGAGGCTCTCAAGATTGTTGCAAACCTACGCGAGAGCGGCTCTTTAGCGCAAGATGCTTTAGTGATATATGAGCATCCTCGAAAAACTACGATAGAAGTGGAAAAGGCCAGCCAAGAATTAGACATGCAACCCGTGCGACAGAAGAAATATGGCGACACGGTGGTTGACGTATGGTGGGTGTCGTAAGTTGAAGGGTGCTTCTATAGGCTTTTGTAGTATCTTGTGATTCGTGGTAATGAGTGTAGTGAAAAGTTATTTGAGAATAGAGCATCAACAGAGTTTTTCGATGTTTGATAGGTGTCTGATGATTGACGATTGATGATTACAATGAGCGATAAAGATGCTGCGCGTAGTGTGCGGCTGCGTTGGATTTAGGTGAAGGAGATATACATTGATGAAGCGTGCGTTAACCCCGGGTACGTTTGATCCTATTACTAGTGGACATTTGGATGTTATTACTCGCGCTAGTCAGCTGGTAGACGAGATTATCGTAGCGGTGGCGGCCTCTCCCAAAAAGCAGCCTTTATTTACCCTTGAGGAGCGCGTGGAATTGGTGCAGCAAGCCACGCAGCATTTGCCTAATGTTCGGGTGGAGTCTTTTGATGAATTGTTGGTTGATTTTGCGGTGCGCATGGATACTAC